>CAZLNF010000273.1:0-2290 GCA_964560885.1 uncultured Actinomyces sp.
CTACAAGGTGCCCAACGGCTACCGCTGCCACGCCAACACCGGCCTCGCGCTCCCGACGCTCTAAATGCCGCACTACATCATCTACTTCAACCAGCAGTGGGTGGGCGACCATCCTGCGGAGTGGTACGACGAGCGCGGAATCCTGGCGCGGGCCGTCGTCGAGGACATGCAGGTGCAGGGCGTCTACGTCTTTGCCGGCGGCGTCGATGAGAATGTCGAGGCCGCAGTCGCTGCGGATGCCACGTCGGGGAGCCTCGTATTCACTACCGGGCGCCACTCCGACTCCCCGGAGTACCTGGGTGGCTTCACCGTGGTGAACGTCGCCAACGAGGAACAGGCGCGCTACTGGGCCGGCCGCGTCGCCGAAGCGTGCGGATGGCCCCAGGAGACCCGTCGTGTGTTCACGATCGGAGATCAGCCCAGTCCGTAAGGCCCACTCCATGAGCACCTTGGGAGGCATGGTGGAGTTCGATCGCCGGATCAGAGCCGTTGATATTCACGCCGATGGCATGCCCGGACGCGTGATCACCGGCGGCGTCGGCGATGTGCCCGGTGCGACCATGCTCGAGAAGGCCCGCTACCTGGAGTCGCACGGTGACGACCTGCGCAAGATCATGCTCAACGAGCCGCGTGGCTACCCCGCTTCGTGCTGCAACCTGATCCTGCCCTCGAGCAACCCCACGGTGGACTACGGCTACGTGATCATGGAGCACGTGGAATACCCCGCGATGTCGGGCAGCAACACCATCTGCGTCGCCACCGTGCTCATCGAGACCGGCATGGTCGAGGTGACCGAGCCGGTCACGCGATTCACGCTCGAAGCTCCTGCCGGGCTGATCGACATCACGGCGACGGTCAAGGACGGCAAGGCCACGTCGATCACCTTCCGCAATGTGCCTGCCTTCGTCGCACACCTGGGCGTGCCCGTGGAGATCCCCTCCGTGGGGACCGTGATGACCGACATCGCATGGGGCGGGATGTTCTACGCCATCGCCGATGCCTCGGCCTTCGGACTCGAGCTGACCCCCGAGGAGGGCAGCGACATCGTGCGCTTCGGCAGCATGCTGACGCTGGCCGCGAGCGAGCAGTATCCCGTGCACCACCCCCTGGATCCCTCGCTCGCCGGAGTGACCATCTCCCAACTGTCCGCACCGCCGAGGTCAGCGGCCAACGATCGCCGCAATGCCGTGACCATGGGCACCGGGTGGCCGAGTTGGGATGCGCCCGGCAGCTTCACCGGCTGCCTTGACCGCTCACCCTGCGGCACGGGCACCTCCGCGCGCATGGCGACCATGCACGCACGCGGCCAACTCGGGCTAGGTCGGGAATTCCGGCACGAGAGCATCACCGACACGGTCTTCATCGGCCGACTTGTCGAAGAGGTGGATCTCGCCGGCGTGCCCGCCGTCGTCCCCGAGATCACCGGGCACGGGTGGATCACCGGCTTCGCCGACTACGTCGTCGACCCGACGGACCCCTTCCCCACGGGATTCACCGTGGGCGACATCTGGAGCCGTTGACGCATCAGCCCGCGAGATAGCCGAGCAGGTCCTGGCGCGACAGCACACCGACGGGCTTGCCGTCATCGAGCACCAGGATCGCGTCGGAGGACTCCATCGCCGTGACGGCCGCCGACACCGGCTCGCCCGCGCCGACCTGCGGGAGCTTCGGCGACATGTGCTGGTCGAGGGTGTCGGCCAGTGACGCGCGGCCCGCGAAGAGCGCATCGAGCAGATCGCGCTCCACCACCGAGCCGACGACCTCCGCCGCCATGACCGGCGGCTCCGCGCGGACCACGGGCATCTGCGAGACGCCGAACTCGCGCAGGGTGTCGATCGCTTCGCGGACCGACTCGGTCGGGTGTGCGTGGACGAAGGGCGGCAGGTCACCGGCCTTCCCGCGGAGCACGTCGCCGACGGTGCGATCGCCCACGGGGGCACCGAAACCGTAGGAGGCGAGCCACTCGTCGTTGAAGACCTTGGAGAGGTAGCCGCGGCCGCTGTCCGGCAGGAGTACGACGACCATGTCATCCGCGCTGGCCCGACGCGCGACGTCGAGGGCCGCGACGACCGCCATCCCGCAGGAGCCACCCACCAGGAGCCCCTCCTCGCGCGCGAGACGGCGCGTCATCTCGAAGGAGTCGCGATCGCTCACCGCGATGACCTCATCCGCCATCTCGGCGTCGTAGGTCGACGGCCAGAAGTCCTCTCCGACTCCCTCGACGAGGTACGGGCGACCGGTGCCTCCGGAGTAGACCGATCCCTCGGGGTCGGCGGCGATGATGCGCACC
>CAZLNF010000274.1:0-2279 GCA_964560885.1 uncultured Actinomyces sp.
AGACGGTGCTGGTGCAGGGGGTCGGCGGCGGAGTCTCGACGGCGGCGATTGCTCTGGCCAAGCAGCTGGGCGCACGCGTCTGGGCGACGAGCCGCGACGAGGCCAAGCGAGCAGCGGCGATCGAACTCGGTGCAGACGAGGCCTTCGAGCCAGGCGCGCGACTCCCCGAGCGCGTGGACGCCGTGATGGAAAGCGTGGGCGAGGCGACGTGGTCGCATTCGCTCAAGTCCCTGCGCCCCGGCGGACGACTCGTCGTGTGCGGTGCGACGAGCGGGCCCAACCCCCCCGCCGATCTCAACCGCGTCTTCTTTCTCCAGCTCGAAGTGCTCGGCTCCACCATGGGCACGCGCGATGAGTTCGCTCGACTCATCGACCTCGTCGGCTCCTCGGGCCTGCGCCCGAAGATCTCGGCCACCTACCCGCTGGCGGACGCGCGCGAGGGCTTCGCCCAGATGGCCGAGGGCGATGTCATGGGCAAGATCGTCCTCACGGTGAGCTAGCCGCTAGGCGTCGTGCGAGCGCTGGGCATCCTCGACGGTGACCGGAGGTGGCACGATGACCCGATGCGCCTCCTCTCCGGGCCCGCCGAGGGCGCCGTCGCCGTGACCGTCACGTCCTTGGAGATGACCTCGGCCGACGAGATCCTCCCCGTGAATTCCATTCCCGCCTCAGCCACCTGGCGCCGCATCGAGACGGACAAGGCCACACCATCGCGCGACTTCTACCTGCGCGTGGGCGCACCGTGGCACTGGGTCGATCGCCAGGCATGGACTGCCGACCAATGGCGGGCCTGGACAGATCGCCCCGAGCACCACCTCCTGGTCTGCGCACAGGACGGTGTCGACGCCGGCTACGCCGAATTGGAACAGCAGGCGGACGGCCTCGTCGAGATCGCGTACTTCGGCCTCCTCCCCGAGGCCATCGGCCGCGGACTGGGGCGCTGGTGGCTCGCCGAGGTCCTCGCTGAGGCGTGGCGCCTACCCGGCACCCGCCGCGTGTGGGTGCACACCTGCACGCTCGACGGTCCCGCAGCGCTGAGCACGTATGAAGGTCGGGGCCTGCGCCCCTTTGCTCGCGAGGTGGAGTGGCGCCTCCCCGATCCCGAGGCAGGCGCACCTAGGCTGGCCCCGTGAGCGACACGGCAGCCACTCCACCCGAGGACAACCCGCCGCAGCCGACGCCGCAGCCGACGCCGGCGCCGCAACCCCCACCTCCAGGACCTCCGCCGGGCGCCTACGCCTATCCGCCCGTCCCGGGCTACCCGCCACCCGCGTATCCCGTCAAGCCGAAGGCCAATGGCTTCGCGCTCACGTCGATGATCCTCGGCATCCTCGGCCTGACCATCGGACTGTGTCTGCTCTTCTTCCCCGTGATGCCCATCCTCGCCGTGGTCTTCGGCTACGTCGCGCTGGGTCAGATGCGCAAGACGGGTGCGCCTGGACGCGGCTATGCCATCGCCGGGCTCGTCACCGGCTACATCGGCATCGCGCTGGCCCTGCTGTGGCTCATCGGCTCCATCATCGGCACGTTCACGTCACCGATGCCGACCTTCTGATCCGCGTCTGCCACTCGAGATCGCGCCATGTCACGCCGAGGCCTGTCCCTCTTCATCGCACTGTCGATCATCTGGGGCACGCCGTACCTCTTCATCCGCATCGCCGTGGAGTACGTCGAGCCGTCGGTGATGGTGGCACTGCGCGTCGGGCTCGCCGCGCTGCTGCTGCTCCCCGTGGCGCTCATCCGCGGGCAGTTCCGCGGCATCCGGCCCTACCTCCCCTGGATCGCACTCTTTGGCCTTGTGGAGATCACCGGTCCCTTCCTCATGCTGGGCTACGCCGAGACCGCACTGACGAGCTCGACCACCGCGCTGCTCATCGCTGCGGTGCCGATTGTCGCGGCGGTGCTGGCCCGGAGTCTCGGGCTCGACGCCCGCCTCGGCGGGCTACGCCTGCTCGGCCTCGCCATCGGCATCAGCGGTGTTGCGGTCCTGGTCGGCCTCGACGTCCCCGGTGACCAGTGGTGGGCGGTCGGAGCCGCCGCCGTCACGGTCGTCGGCTACGCGCTCGGGCCGATCATCATCTCGACCAAGCTCGCTGACGCTCCGCCACTCGCCGTCATCACCCTTGCACTGGCCGCCAACGCCATCATCTACGCGCCGCTCGCATGGGTGCAACGCCCGACTACCCCGGTGCCCCCCGTCGCCTGGTGGTCGATCATTGTCCTTGGCGTGCTCGCCACGGCGATCGCCTTTCTCATCTTCTTCGCGCTGGTCGCCGAGG
>CAZLNF010000275.1:0-2275 GCA_964560885.1 uncultured Actinomyces sp.
GGCTTCGCTGCGAAGGATCGCGGATCCCACAGCACGATGTCAGCGCGATAGCCCGCGGCGAGTCGCCCCACCTCGTGGGCGAGACCGTGAGCGAGAGCCGGGTTGATGGTGATCTTGGCGAGGTAGCGCAGGATGCGGTCGTTGTCGTCTTCTGGGTCCTGCCGGGGAGCCAGACGCGCCTGCGCGTCCGCCATCGCGAAGGTCCGCCACCAGGTCTCGCCCGCGCGACCCATGCCGAGGGCGTCCGAGGACGTGATGGGAATGACGCCGATGTCATGGAGCTCGTTCTCAGCGGCCATCGTGGACTCGCGGATCCGTGCGCGCGCGATCTGGATGTCGCTGTCACGGTCGGCATCCAGGCCGTGGCAGAAGAGCACCATGTCGAGCGTCTCAGCCGCAGCATTGACGCCGTAGGGGAGTGTCGGGTTGGTGGAGGACGCGATGACGTGATCGCGCCCAGCGAGGGTGAGCACGTCGGGTGAGTGCCCTCCACCACCCCCCTCGACGTGGAAGGCGTGAGCGACCCGACCATCGAGCACAGCGAGCGTGTCCATCACGGAGAGGGTCTCGTTGAGCCCGTCGGTGTGCAGTGCGATCTGTACGTCGATCTCGTCTGCGACACGCAGCGCGGTGTCGATGGTCATGAGCGTCGCGCCGGTGTCCTCATGCACCTTGAAGCCGCATACGTGGGCGTCGATGGCATCCTCGAGAACGCTGCGCCGCGAGGACGAGGCACGGCCGAGCAGGCCGACGTTGAGGGGCACGCCTTCCAGCGCCCCCCGGGCGATGCCGAGGAACCACGGTGACCCGAGCCCCACGCCCCAGACGGGGCCCGCCTCCTGGGCGAGGACCGTCGTCACCCCGGAGGAGATCTCGGCGTCGAAGACCCTCGGTGCCAGCGCGTGGACGTGGGTGTCGATGCCGCCCGGGGTCGCGATGAGCCCTTCGCCATCGATGACGACCGTCCCTGAGCCGACGATGATGTCGATCGCATCGGAGACCGCGGGGTTGCCCGCCCTGCCGACTCCGGTGATGCGACCCTCGCGCATACCGATGGAGGCGACGCGGATTCCGTCGATCGGATCCATGACGATGACGTTGGTGATCACGACGTCACACGACTCTCGGGTGGTCACGGGCGCCAGGCCGATGCCATCGCGCCCGGTCTTGGCGAAGCCGACGTGGAACTCATCCCCGGCATCGGCGACGCGCTCGGGGATCCTCAGACGCAGTGTCGTCCCGCCGAGCGCGACGATGTCGCCCGGGGCGGGTCCGTAGCCGCTCACGACCGGTTCCTTCGTTCGTCCACGAGCCGTGCCACGGCGACATCGGCGTCGGAACGGTCATTGACGGGTACGCCGTCCACGATGTCGAGGTATCCGCAACGTCGAAGTTCGGTGAGCGCTCGCGCGCGCACCTGCGGATCGTCTACGGGACCGTTGACCAGTCCCGTGTTGCCGACCACGATCCGCTCGCCGCGCACGGGGGTGGTGCCCACGGTGACCGTCTCATCAGGCCCGATCCAGACCGTCGCCCCAGCGGGGATCGCGAGCCGGCGGCCGAAGGCGGCCTCCCGGTCCAGACGCAGGCGCGGATTGACCTCCGCAAGGTGAATGTGGGAGCTGATGGTGATGGCTGTGGGCGCCTCATTGGTGATGTCCAGGGTGAGATCGCCGATTGCCGCAGGAGCGGTCGCCTCATCGCCGAGGCCAACGCCGAAGGGATCCGTCACGACGACCAGGCGCGTGCCGTCGTCGAAGCGAGCTTCCACGCGCACTTCGGAGATCAGTTCCGGCACCCCCGGGAGCAGGTCATCGACGCCGAGCAGGTGTCGCGCGCGTTCGCGCACGGTGGGCAGGTCCAGGCCGTCCCGCGCCATCTCGCAGACGGCGTCGGCGATGTAGGCGGTCGCCTCCGGCACATTGAGTCGCAGGCCTCGCTCGCGACGGGCACGCGCAAGCTGTCCTTCGAGGAAGAGCAGCAGTCGATCGGACTCGCCGGGGGTGAGGGCCACCTCAGCTCCCGAAGGTGCGTTCGCCTCGACGCCAGGTGCCGCGCACGGCGATGGCTCCAATGCTCATGGGATCGACCACGTGCGGGTCGGCGTCGAGAAGCACGACATCGGCCACGGCGCCGGGCCTGATCAGACCGGCGTCGTCGCGACCGGCCTGGAAGGCGACGCCCAGGGTGTAGGCGGCAATCGCGTCATCGACGCTGATGCGCTCCTCGGGCATCCAGGGCGGACCATCCGGATCCATCTGGCGTGTGACTGCGA
>CAZLNF010000276.1:0-2266 GCA_964560885.1 uncultured Actinomyces sp.
CGCGCACGCGCGACTCGATCGTCGGTGGAGCAGGGCGGCCCATGCCTCCGGCCGCTCGTCCTCCGGACGCCGGAGTCCCCCCGGGGATTCCGCAGAAAGGGGGAGTCCATCGGACTCCTCTGAGGGGCGGCGCGTGGGTGGACCCCCGTCATCCACGCGCCGTCCTCCTCGCCCGCGGCCCACGGGGATGGCGGTCACTCTGTCGACTCCTTACCGCCGTCCACGCTGAGCGTGAGGATGCACGCAGCGTCGCCGCATCCCTCGACCAGGTCGCTGCGCACTCCGATGGCCTCGTCGCACTCCTCGGTCCGCACTCACCTGTCGTTGAGGCGCTCGCCGTGCGTCGCCCCGACCTCGCCGACACGCTTGTCGCGCCGTGGCGTGAGATCTTCGGTGATCGTCTGCGCATCGAGGTCGTGAGCCATCGCGCGCGCAGCGGCCCCCTGTCCACCGCGGTTGCCGCCCGCGCGCTCGGCTGGGCCCGTGACCGCGGCATCACCCCCGTCCTCGCCCACGCTGTGCGCTACGCCGACCCGGGGCAGGGGCGCCTCGTCGACGTCCTCGACGCCACCCGCCGCCTCGTCGCCCTCGACGAGCGTCATCGTGATCGCCCCAATGCCCAGGGCTTCCTCGCGTCCGCGGCCTTCATGTCCGATATCGCCGATGAGATTGCGCAGGCGGCCGACGCGGGTCGGCGTACCTCCCGCGACCTCCTCGCTGCCGCCGTCGACCTCGCGGGGGAGTGCGCGATCACCCCTGCCGATCTCGGCATCGGCGAGGTGGTCGTGCCCGAGCTCGATGTCGTCACCGGCGAGACAGATGCGGCGCGCGCTGACCCGATCCTGCGCGCCCGCTGCGAGTCCGGCCTCGATCGCTACCGCGGCGCCGAGCGCATCGCCGCACGCCACCGACTCGAGGAGGAGTTGCGCACCATCTCCACCCTCGGCTTCGCCACCTACTTCCTCACCGTCGCCGAGGTCGTCGACCTCACCCGGGGCTTGGGCATCCGTGTCGCCGCGCGCGGCTCAGGTGCAGGAAGCCTGGTCAACCACCTGCTCGGCATCTCCGGCATCGATCCGATGCGCCACGGCCTGCTCATGGAGCGCTTCCTCACTCCGCTGCGCCGCCAACTCCCCGACATCGACATCGACGTCGAGTCCGCACGACGACTCGAGGTCTACGACGCCATCATCGAGCGCTTCGGCACCGAGAGGGTCGCCACGGTGTCGATGATGGAGACCTACCGTGTGCGCCACGCCATCCGCGATGTCGGTGCCGCGCTCGCCCTGCCGCCCGGGGAGATCGACACCTTCGCCAAGGCCTTCCCCCATGTGCGCGCCCGCGATGCGCGAGCGGCACTGCGTGATCTGCCCGAGTTGCGCGACTCCGGGCTCGGCCGCATGACCGCGCGCGGCGAGCTCGATCACTTCTGGCAGCTCGTCGAGGGCCTCGACGGACTGCCGCGCCACGTCGCCATGCATCCCTGTGGGGTGCTGCTCTCCGATGCCACCCTGCTCGATCGCACCCCCGTCGAGCCGAGCGGCCAGGGCTATCCCATGAGCGCCTTCGACAAGGACGACGTCGAGACCCTCGGCCTGCTCAAGCTCGACGTCCTCGGCGTGCGCATGCAGTCCGCCCTCGCCCATGCCGTCGCCGAGATGGAGCGCGTCGACGGCGAGCGCATCGACCTCGACGCCGTGAGCCTCGACGACCCGGCGGCGTACTCCCTCATCCAGTCGACCCGCACCCTCGGCTGCTTCCAGATCGAGTCACCCGGCCAGCGCGAGCTCATCGGCAAGTTCGCGCCCGACAATTTCAACGACATCGTCATCGACATCTCGCTCTTCCGGCCCGGCCCGGTGAAGTCCGACATGGTCACCCCCTTCCTGCGGGCCCGGCAGGGCTGGGCGGATCCGGTCTACATCCACGACGATCTGCGCCCGATCCTCGAGGAGACCTACGGCGTCGTCGTCTTCCACGAGCAGGTGCTGCGCATCGTGGCGACCATGACCGGCTGTTCCCTCGCCGAGGCCGACGAGACCCGCCGCTCCATGGGCTCGCCCGAGGGGCAAGACGATGTGCGCGCGTGGTTCTATCCCGCGGCCCTCGCCCACGGCTATGACCTCGTCACCGTCGAGAGGGTGTGGGAGGTGCTGCGCGCCTTCGCCTCCTTCGGCTTCTGCAAGGCGCACGCCGCGGCCTTCTCGCTACCCACCTATCAGTCAGCGTGGTTCAAGGCCCATCATCCGGCGGCCTTCCTCGCCGG
>CAZLNF010000277.1:0-1411 GCA_964560885.1 uncultured Actinomyces sp.
TGGGCCGGGATCATCGCCGAGGTGCCTTTCGTCGACTGCGTCAATTCGATGCTCGATCCCGATATCCCGCTCACCGTGACGGAGTGGGAGGAGTGGGGTGACCCGCGCATCCCCGAGCAGCGCGCCTACATGGAGTCCTACACGCCCTACCTCAACCTCCCTGATCCTGCGGATCGCCCGCCGCTGCTCGTCACGGGCGCGGTGCACGATCCGCGTGTGCTCGTGCACGAGCCGGCCAAGTGGGTTGCGGCGCTGCGTTACTCCGATCCAGAGCACGGCGACCGCACGAGTGTCACCGATCGCGGCAGTGTCGTCTTCCGTGTGGAGACCGGCGAGGGTTCGCACGGCGGGCAGGCGGGTCGGTACGCCGCGCTGGCCTACGACGCCGAGGTAGTCGCCTGGGCTCTCACCGCTCTGGGAGTCCGTTAGCGGCTCCTTCGGCGTACTCTCAACGCGTGTCCCCTCGACGACCATTGCTCGCCGCGCTGCTGATCGCGGCCCTCGCCACCACGGCGAGCCCAGCCGTGGCCATGACGCCCAAGACCATGACGCCCAAGACCGTCACTCCGGGCTGGAACCCGAGCGATCGGCCGGCCAATGTGAACGCGCTGGCTGAGGCGCTCGCCGAGGTGACCTACGCCGTGTCGTGCGGGACGGTGACGGCGACGGGCTGGTCGGCCGATGTCTACGACGACAGTGCCGTGGGCATCCTGTCGGCTCTGGTCACCACATCGACAGTGAGCGCGGCGTGCGCAGCGAACCCGGCTGTGCTTCGCGTGCGCCAGGGCGAGAGCACGCTCGAGGCTCGCCCGTGGACCTACAACACGGCGAGCGGTGTCGGCACCCTGGTGTCGGGGGTGGACCTGTCCTATATCGACTGGGACTTCGTCCCCACGCCACGGCCCCGGCAGTGGGTCGGGATCGCGGCTCGAGGTGTCGACGGCGGGATGCTGCCCATGGTCGAGGCCCGCATCGTGACAGTGGGCACCGACAGCTTCACGCTGAATGCCGCGGTGGGCGGAGAATACGTAGGAGCATCGGTCGTCGACAACCAAGGTCGCGCATTGGGCATGGTGACTGCCGCGGGCTCGGTCGTCACAGGTGCGCCGCAGTTCTGCAACGAACTCTTCGACTGCACCGATCCGGCGCGAGTGTGGTGGGACATCACCGCGCCGTCGGCACCGCGCGAAGTCAAGGCCTCTGCCGGCAAGGGCAGGGTCACCGTTACCTGGAAGCCGGCCGCCTCTGACGGTGGGGCGGAGGCGGACTACCTCTACAGCGTCAACGGCGGCCCGTGGACCGAGGCGTCCAGGTTCGCCGTCACCGTGAAGGCGCTCAAGGGCGTCAGCGTGACGGTGAGCGTCCAGGCCGTCAATGCCGCAGGATGGGGACCGACCGTCACCCGCACCGC
>CAZLNF010000277.1:1421-2250 GCA_964560885.1 uncultured Actinomyces sp.
GCGCGTGACGATTGCGCTCGGCACGGTCAACGATGCGGGCCCCGGGCCAACCGTCATCGTCAGCGCGAAGGCGCGCTAGTGATCCCCGACGCGCCCCTCCCCCTGGAGCCGCGCGACTACGAGAACTGGTCGCGCATGATCCGCGTGGCAGGCGTGCCCACCGCGACGCCTCAGACCGACGAAGAGGCGCTCGCGCTGGTTCGCTGGGCCGCGCAGGAGGGATACCGCGTGCGCCCGATGGGCGCCTTCCACACCTGGTCGCCCCTGGCCTTCGAGGACGCGGCCAGGATCGTCGCCGTCGACCAGTCGCGGATGACGGGCCTCATCGATTTCGCCTACGACCCCCTGCCGGCCGCGACCTTCCGCGCGGGCACGACGCTCGCCGAGGCGGTGCGCGCCCTGGAGGACATCGACAACCGCGGCGCGAGCGAGGCGCCGGGCTGGGCGTGGCCGGACTATCCCGGCGTGCCCGACGTCACCATCGGCGGGATGCTCGCGATCGGCGCGCACGGCGCGGGCATACGCCAGCGCGAGGATCAGCCCGATCTCTTCGGCACGGTGAGCAATCTCGTGCTCGGCTTCCGCGCAATCGTGTCCGATGGCGACGACTACGTCATTCGCGAGTTCCACCGCGATGAGCCGGAGGCAGCGGCGCTGCTCGTGCACCTCGGGGCGGCGTACCTGCTGTCGGTGACGATGCGGGTGGTGCCCAACTCCTACCTCGGCCGACGTGTGGACTATCCCGACTGGGAGGTCGCCTATGCACCGACGCCGGCCGAGGGGAGCATCCAGGCACTGGTCGAGGAGCACGGGCGCGTGCAGGCGCTGT
>CAZLNF010000278.1:0-2239 GCA_964560885.1 uncultured Actinomyces sp.
GCTTCCACGTCACCCCGAGCCGGGGCATGTACTACTGCTTCGGCTGCCAGGAGGGTGGCGACGTCATCACCTTCGTGCAAAAGCTCGACCACCTCACCTTCGCCGAGTCCGTGGAGAAGCTCGCCGGCCGCACCGGAGTGACGCTGCGCTACGTCGAGGGAGGCGCGGGGGTCAACCGCCAGCAGGGGCAGCGCACTCGGCTGGTCGAAGCCAACAGGGCTGCGGAGGAATACTTCATCTCCCAACTCAGGTCGCCGGAGGCGGCGCCCGCGCGAGCCTTCCTCACGGAGCGTGGCTTCGATGCTGCGGTCGCCGAGGACTTCCACCTCGGCTTCGCGCCTAAGTCCTGGGACTCGCTCACGTCGCACCTGCGGCAGAAGGGCTTCACCGACGCCGAGCTGCTCGCGGGAGGTCTGGTCTCGCAGGGCAATCGCGGGGTCTACGACCGCTTCCGCGGCCGCCTCATCTGGCCCATCCGGGATCTGGCCGGCGATGTCGTGGGCTTCGGAGCGCGTCGCCTCCTCGAGGACGACGAGGGCCCGAAGTACCTCAACACCCCGGAGACCCCGCTCTACAAGAAGAGCCAGGTCCTCTACGGGATCGACCGTGCGCGCAAGGAGATCGCCAAGCAGCAGCGGGTTGTCGTCGTCGAGGGCTATACCGACGTCATGGCCTGCCAGCTTGCTGGCGTACCGGTGGCCGTCGCGACCTGCGGCACCGCCTTCGGCGGGGACCACATCAAGGTGCTCCGACGACTGCTCATGGATGACGATCGACTACGCGGCGAAGTGGTCTTCACCTTCGACGGCGACGCTGCCGGCCAGCGTGCGGCGCTCAAGGCCTTCGACGACGACCAACGCTTCGTCGCGCAGACCTTCGTCGCCGTCGAGCCGCGCGGACTCGACCCCTGCGATTTGCGCCAGCAGCACGGGGACGCGGCCATCCGCGCGCTTGTCGATCATCGTGTGCCGCTCTTCGAGTTCGCTATCCGGTCGACGCTAGCCTCCTATGACCTTGAGAGTGCCGAGGGGCGCGTCAACGCACTGCGTGAGGCCGCGCCCATCGTCGCGAAGATCAAGGATCCGGCGCTTCGCCCTGAGTACTCACGTCGCCTGGCGGGGTGGCTGGGCATGGACCCGGCGTCCGTGAGCCGCGCGGTGGGTGGTGGCGCCCGCTCCGGGCCACCTCCTCGGCGGCCTGATGCGCGCGACCCGATGCTTGCCGTGCAGCGCGAGGCGCTCAAGTGCGCGCTCCAGGAGCCCGCGCTCGTGAGCGCGTGGTACGAGTCGGTCGAGCCCGAGGCCTATCCCGATCCCACCCTGCGAGCCGTGCACGAGGCGATTGCGGCAGCGGGCGGCCCGCGGCCGGAGGTCGTGGGATTGGGCTGGGTCGACGCGGTCCTTGCGGCCTGCCCCGACGACGACGTCCGTGGACGCGTGCGGGGTCTCGCCGTCGAGCCCATCCCGGTTTCCCAGGAGGCGGACGCGCGCTACGCGACCTCCGTGATCGCGAGGCTGCTGGAGATGGATGCGGCTCGGCGCATCGGCGAGCTGCGCGGACGCCTGCAGCGACTGGAGGAGGGCACCCCGGAGCAGGCGGCGGCGTTCGCCGATCTCATGGCGCTCGAGGCCTACCGGCGCGATCTGCGCGAACAGCGTGAGGGCTGACATGGGATTGCTGCGCAGGACGCCGGCCGAGGTCCGCGATGTCGTACCCGAAGGGGAGCGCGTCCTCGCCTGGTCGCGCGTGTCCCCGGGTGGTGTCGCCGTAGCGACCGACGCGGCGCTCTACCTGCCCATTGACGGCACTGAGGCCCGGCGGGTCGGCCAAGCCGGCCCCGTCGGGCTGCGCCTTGCGTGGGATCTCATCGCCAAGGCCACCTTCAGCGATGCTGCTGTGCTCGTCGTCGAAGGACGGTCGGAGCCGCGCGCGCGTGATCGCGCGTGGAGGGTCGTGCTCGACGAGCCCGGCTCGCTCCCCACGGTCGTCTACGAGCGCGTCACCTCGAGCGTGGTCGTGAGCGAGCGCGTGGCGCTGCGGGGCGAGCTGGGGGCCCGCTTCGTCGCACGCCGGGCGGGCGACGGGCTGCGCTGGACCGTGACCTTCGATGCGGGTCTGGATCCCCAGGATCCGGGCCTGCGCGCCGATGCCGATGCTGCCCTGGCTGAGTTGAGGTCCACGCTGGGCGTCTAGGGGGCGTTGCTATTCTTTCCACCGCCAATCCCGCATAGCTCAATTG
>CAZLNF010000279.1:0-2229 GCA_964560885.1 uncultured Actinomyces sp.
CGAAGTAGTCCTGGAAGTAGAGCTGGGCTCCCGCGATGTTGGAGCCGTCGTAGCCATAGATGACGCCGAGGGTTGCGGCACTGAGGGCCACCACCCAGGCCGAGCGTGGAATGCGACTCGCAGCCACCATGGCGTCCCTCCCTGGTGGAGGCTAGTCAGAGGACGGAGTCGGCGTGACGAATCCGTGAACTTGTCCCCGGGGTTGTGGGCAGCGCATAGGGTCCGCGATTGTGGTGAAGCGCAAGGCATCCAGCGGTCTGCTGGCCTTGGGTGCGCTGGGAGTGGTCTTCGGGGACATCGGCACCAGCCCGCTCTACGCCTTCAGCGAGATCTTCGCTGGCGCCCATGACATCGAGGCTGCCGATGATCGTGTCCTAGGCGCACTGTCACTCGTCTTTTGGACGCTCACTCTCATCGTGTCAGTGAAGTACGTCCTCATCGTCATGCGCGCCGACAACGAGGGAGAGGGCGGCATCATGGCCCTCGCATCACTGGCGACGTCAGCCGTGCGACGCCACCGGTCGGCAGCCATCATCATGGTCTTCGGCGTGCTCGGCGCAGCACTCTTCTACGGCGACGGCATCATCACCCCGGCCGTATCTGTGCTTTCGGCGGTCGAGGGACTCGAGGTCGCCGCGCCTGGCCTCGCACCCCTCGTCCTGCCGATCGCCCTGGTGCTGCTCGTCGGGCTCTTCCTGATCCAGCGGTTCGGCACGCATCGAGTCGGCTCCGTCTTCGGACCGGTCATGGTGGTGTGGTTCGTATGCATTGGCGCCTTCGGGCTGATCAGCGTGGCCCAGTCACCCGGTGTCCTCGTCTCGATCTCGCCGACGTACGCCTTCGACTTCCTCGTGAGCGATCCGGCCGTGGCCTTCCTGGCGCTCGGTTCCGTGGTGCTGTGCGTCACGGGTGCCGAGGCTCTCTACGCCGACATGGGCCAGTTCGGCAGGCGGCCCATCCGGATTTCCTGGTTTGCCATCGCTTCGCCCGCGCTCTACCTCAACTACCTCGGGCAGGGTGCCCTCGTGCTCCGCGACCCCCAGGCCGTGGACAACTCGTTCTACCTCTTGGTCCCGGCGGCGCTGCAGTTGCCGATGGTGCTCCTGGCCACCGCGGCCACTCTCATTGCGTCCCAGGCCGTCATCTCGGGCGCCTTTTCGATGACCCAGCAGGCCATTCGCCTGGGATATCTGCCCCGGATGACGGTCACCCACACCTCGTCACAGGAGCGAGGACAGGTCTACGTCCCCTTCGTCAACTGGGCGCTGATGATCGCCGTCGTCGGTCTCGTCATCGGCTTCCAGGACTCGTCCAATCTCGCCTCGGCGTACGGAATCGCCGTGACCGGGACCTTCGTGATCACCACCTGCCTTATCGCCGTTGTGGCTCGCCATCGTTGGCAGTTGCCACTGTGGGTGGTGATTCCCGGCTTCCTCGTGTTCCTCTGCATTGACGGCGCCTTCTTCCTCGCCAATCTCACGAAATTCGATCACGGTGGGTGGTTCCCGCTCGTCGCTGCGTCACTGATCTTCAGCATCCTTGCCATCTGGCGCTGGGGCTCACTCCGCTTGCAGAGGGAACTGGCCGACTTCAGTGTGCCGATGTCGGATCTCCGCGAGGTGGTCTCGGCTCCCGGTGTCGTGCGCACAGGTGACACCACTGTCTTCGTGACGGTCGAGGAGGGATTGCCCTACGCACTGATCCAGCAGGCTCGCTTGCTGCATGTCGTCTCGTCGCGCATCCTCATCTTGAGGATGCGCACGGCGGAGATCCCTCGCGTCGAGCCACCCGAGCACCTCACGTCGGCGGACTTGGGTGACGGAGTCATCGCCGCGACGCTGCTCACGGGCTTCATGGAGCGACCCAACCCCGCCCAAGCAGTGGCCGACCTTGCCACCACCTACCCCCAGCTGGATACCAGCACATGCCTCTATGTCTTTAACTCGGCCCACGTCGAGGTCACCCGCCAACCACCGGCACGTTGGCTGGCGACAGAGGTATTCGCCCTCGTGCAACGCAACGCCACGGATGTGCAGCGCTTCTACGGACTACCCGTCGAACGCGTCATCGAACTCGGTCGGGTGGTGCCGCTCTAGGAGGCCGCGGGACTCGGGCTCACCTCGGCGGGAGCGGGGGACTCGTCCGTCGGCGCGGCGGTGGGCGAGCAGCCGGGTCCGCTGGGTGACGGCGAAGGCGCGGCGAGCGCTGCGTCGACCTCGGACTGCGGTG
>CAZLNF010000280.1:0-2228 GCA_964560885.1 uncultured Actinomyces sp.
CGCCGAGAGCGAGCGCGACGCCGGCCCACTGCACGCGCGACATGCGCTCCTTGAGGAGGAAGTGCGCGATGAGCAGGGTCGTCGCCGGGTAGAGCGACCCGATCACAGCGACGACCGCCAGCTCACCATCCTGCCCCGCGAGCTGGAAGAGGCCGTTGGCAAGGGCATCCAGGGCCCCTGCGCCGATGGCAAGCAGCCAGGGGTAGGGGCGCCACTTCGCCAGGCCGCTGCGTGAGATCAAGATGATGGTCACGATGATCATGCCGAGCGTCGACCACCACCTGCTCAGCGTCGCCGCCCACACACCCGAGCCTTCTGGAGCGATCCCGAGCGCGGTGAGGAAGAAGCCGATGGCGATGCCGGCTCCCGCGGACAGCAGCAGGGCCCGCGGTGTGATGCGCGCATGCGGCCTTGTCTCGCGGCTCACCAGCACGACGGCGCCCAGCGCGAGAAGGGCACCCAACGCGAAGAGAAGGGTCAGTGGCTCACCACGCAGCACACCGGCGATGACCGGGATCGCGGCACCGCCGATTGCCGTGAGCGGCGAGACGATGCCCATGGGCCCGACCGCGAGGGCGGCGTAGATCAAGATCATGCCCACGGTGCCGAAGATCGCGGTGACGATCGAGAGCAGGATCACGTCACGGTCGATCGTCCCCGGCACGATGAAGATTGCGAAGATGGTGAGGATGATCGCGCCGGCCGGGTAGTTGACGGCGATGACCCGGAGACTGCCGACCCGTCGAGCACCGAGGCCACCAGCCACATCGGCTGAGCCCCACGCCACGCTGGAGACAAGGGCAAGGAGCGCGCCCACTGTCACCTCCTGGCTCGCCCGTCTTCCCGGCGGGAAGCGGCCCACTGTGCCAGATGCCCCCACCGGGCCGACCTCGGGGGAGCATCGCTTTGTGTCGTGCGTCATCGACCGCGGAGCCAATATGTGATACCCACGGGGCATGACTGAGATCCCAGCCCTGCGTCGACGTACCTTCCTTGGCCTTGCCGCTGGGGCCACGGCGGGTGCTGCAGCTGCGGCGGCCATGCCAACCGCGAGTGCGGCTGCCGCTCCCGCTGAGCCCGTGGCGCGCGCCGCGTGGCCGGGCAAGCAGGCCTGGGAGCAGTTGCGCCGACAGGTAGGCGGTCGGCTCATTAGACCGACGCAGCCCTGGGCCAACCTCAAGCCCGGGGTCGACGTGCCCGCGAAGTTCAGGAATCCGTGGTTCCTCGAGGAGCAGGCGGGCGCGACTCAGTCGACCGGCATGTACAAGGCATGGGAGTCCACGCCCAGCGGGTACGCCGTCGCCGCCGAGAGCGGCAAGGACATCCAGGCAGCGGTCAACTTCGCGCGTAGGAACGACGTGCGCCTCGTGGTCAAGGGCACGGGCCATGACTACTACGGCCGCTCCTGTGGCCCCACCGACTCCCTGCTCATCTGGACGCACAACATGCGCCAGGTGACCGTGCACGACTCCTTCGTGCCCAAGGGTGCGCCTCCGGGCATGCCCGGTGTCCCCGCGGTGACGACGACAGCGGGCAATCGGTGGCTCGAGGCCTACAAGATCGCCTCTGCCAATGGTCTCTACATCCAGGGCGGCGGATGCACGAGCGTCGGCGCGTGCGGTGGCTTCGCCCTCGGTGGCGGCTTCGGCTCCTTCAGCAAGCGCTTCGGCAGCGGCGCTGCGGGCGTGCTCGAACTGACCGTGGTCCTCGCCAACGGCAAGATCGTCACGGCCAACGCCTACCAAAACGACGATCTCTACTGGGCGTTGCGCGGAGGCGGCGGAGGCACCTTCGGCGTGGTCACGCACATGACGTACATCGCTCATCCCGAGCCCACCATCTCCGGCTGGATTGGCGGCCCCATCACCGCCAAGTCCGATGCGGCGTACCTCGAGCTCCTCCAGCGCTACGTCGAGTTCGCCGGATCGACGCTCACCGACCCCAAGTGGGGCGAGGGCGTGATCCTCAATGAGGCCTATGCGATGGCCGAGGAGTTCGACACCGGGCTCAACGTCATGCAGGTCGGCACGACGTTCCTCGACATCACGACCGAGGCGGCCCAGGCTGCCTGGGAGCCCTTCCTCGCACCCTTGCGAGCGCGCCCGGACGACTTCACCGTGGACGTGAAGTTCAGCTCCCAGCCCTTCCGCAACCGCTGGAACCCGACCACGCGCGAGGCGATCTTCGACAACCGGCGCAATGCCCCGGCCGGCTACTTCTGGTGGACC
>CAZLNF010000281.1:0-2208 GCA_964560885.1 uncultured Actinomyces sp.
CGTCTTGCTCATCTTCTCCCCGCCGACGAGGAGCCAGCCGTGCGCGAAGACCTTGCGCGGCAGCGGCAGCCCGGCAGCCATGAGCATGGCCGGCCAGTAGACGGCGTGGAAGCGCAGGATGTCCTTGCCGACCAGGTGAACATCGGCAGGCCATGCCCGGGCGAAGAGCTCGGCCTCCGCCGTGCCCTCCGGAGCGCCGTAGCCCACCGCAGTGGCGTAGTTGAGCAAGGCGTCGAACCATACGTAGACGACCTGGCTCTCATCCCAGGGCAGGCCGATTCCCCACGAGACGGAACTGCGTGACATGGAGATGTCGACGAGTCCCTTGCGGAGGAAGGACATCACTTCGTTGTAGGCGCTCTGCGGCTCCACGGCCGAAGGATCCGCCTCGTAGTGCGCGATGAGGGCCTCGGT
This sequence comes from uncultured Actinomyces sp., assembly GCA_964560885.1. Lineage (GTDB taxonomy): Bacteria > Actinomycetota > Actinomycetes > S36-B12 > S36-B12 > Mxb001. The sequence continues at coordinate 415 of CAZLNF010000281.1, forward strand.
GAAGGCGGAGAGCCGGAAGAACCAGTTGGTCTCCTTGAGCATCTCGACCGGTCGCTGGTGGACCGGACACAGCTCATCGCCCTCGGGACCTGACACGAGGTCGCCGGGGAGCTTGAACTCCTCGCAGCCCACGCAGTAGGGGCCCTCATAGTCCGCTTCATAGACGTAGCCGTTGTCGCGCACCGTCTGCCAGAAGTGCTGCACGCGATCCTTGTGCCTCGGCTCGGTCGTCCTGATGAAGTCGTCATTGGCCGCATCGATGGTGGAAAGCACGGGTCGCCAGGACTCCTCGACGAGCCGATCGACCCACGCCTGCGGGCTGACTCCACCGGCCTCGGCCGCACGCTGCACCTTGGTGCCGTGCTCATCGACTCCGGTGAGGTACCACACCTCGTCCCCGCGCTGCCGGCGCCAGCGCGTGAGGACGTCCCCCGCCGTCGTCGTGTAGGCATGGCCGATGTGTGGGGCGTCATTGACGTAATAGATCGGCGTCGTGACGTAGTAGGCGGCCATGGTGGGCGATCCTACTTTCCGGACGGTTGCGCGCCGCCCTTGGCACGGACCACCGCGTCATACACTTCGCGCCGAGCCACACCCCGCCGACGCGCCACGGAGGCGATCGCCGTACGCCGATCCTCGCCATCGGACTCGGCCATCGCCACCTCGTCGGCCCACGACTGCGGATCACCGCTTCGACCCGGGGCATCCGCACCGCCGACGACGAGCGTGATCTCCCCCCGCACCTCCGCGAGGCCGTCACGGAGATCACCGAGGGTGCCGCGCAGGACTTCCTCGTAGGTCTTCGTCAGCTCCCGGCAGATGGCAGCGGGTCGATCTTCACCCAGTCCCTCCGCCAGTGCCGCCATCGACTCCGCGAGTCGATGGGGCGCCTCGAAGAAGATCATCGTCCTGCGCTCATCGGCAAGCTCCTCGATGCGGCGTCGCCGCTCCCCGGACTTGCGCGGCAGGAAGCCCTCGAAGCAGAAGCGATCGACGGGGAGCCCCGACACCGCGAGCGCGGCAAGCACGGCACTCGGCCCCGGCAGCACCGTCACCTCGATCCCCTCGTCCAGGCAGGCGCGCACCAGCCGGTAGCCCGGATCGCTCACGAGTGGCATCCCCGCATCACTGACGACGAGCACGCTCTCGCCTCGATGGAGGCGCTCCACCAGTTTGCGCGCGCGACCCTCCTCGACCGAGTCGTGCAGCGCGATGACATCAGCGGAGATGGTCACGCCCAGGTCACGAGCAAGGCGGTGGAGCCGGCGCGTGTCCTCCGCTGCGATGACATCCACCGAGGAGAGGGCGTCCACGAGGCGCGCGCTCGCGTCGCCCACATTGCCCAGCGGGGTCGCCGCGATCATGAGGATGGCGGGCCCGGTCACGCTGCCATCCTCGCAGTCCGGGCGACCATCCCCCTGAGGGTGCCTACGATAGGGCGGTGGCACCGCCGACCGCTCCTGCCGCGGACGGTAGTCCGACGGAAAGACCGATCCCAGCCGTGGCATCGGCAGCGGCCAGCCTCTTCCCCCCATTCCCCTCCGCCGGATGGCGCGGCTGGGCAGGCCCGATCGCGGTGACCGTCGTGGGGGGGCTGCTGCGCTTCGTCAACCTCGGGCGCCCCGATGCCTTCGCCTTCGACGAGGTCTACTACGCCAAGGACGCCCTCGCTCTCCTGCGTTATGGCCACGAGCAGCAGTTCGACGACAGCGCCAACGAGTTGATCCTCGCGTCCGACGGCAACTGGCGCACCATCGATGTCTTCAAGGACGATCCGTCGTTCGTCGTGCATCC
>CAZLNF010000282.1:0-2174 GCA_964560885.1 uncultured Actinomyces sp.
ATCATCGATCAGTGGTCGGCCTCGGCGGACATTGACCGACCCGAGGACGCCCAGCGGCTCGGCTTCTCCTAGGGGATCCGGCAGACTCGTCCGTGCGTCGCAGGTCCAGACGCACGTGAGGGGAGAGCAGTGACGCTCGAGGAGATGGTCGACGCTCATGCCTCAGACGTGCGCCGCTACCTCTTTCGACGCCTCACGGGGGTCCCCGACCCGGCCTCGACCGCGGATGAGTTGACCGCCGACGTGTTGGTCGTCGCCTGGCGCCGTCGAGCCGATATCCCCGCGGATGCGGAGTTGCCGTGGCTCTACGCCGTGGCTCGGCGGGTCTTGGCCAATTACCGACGTCGCCCCCAGGAGGTGCTCGTCGCCGACCTGGGCGCACTGGACGCCATCGACGAGGCGGATCCCGCGGAGATCGTCGCCGATGATGTGGCCCTCGCCGATGCGTGGCGGAGCCTGTCTCCGCGTGACCGTGAGGTGCTGCGCCTCGTCGCCTGGGAGGGGCTCACCGGTGCGCAGCTCGCTACTGCGCTCGGCATCAGCGAGGGCGGGGCCGCAGCTGCCCTGTCCCGGGCACGGTCGAGATTCGAGGAATCCCTGGCTGGTGTGCAAGGAATCCCCTCCGCCTGACATAGACGTAGGTGGAAGGGAGCCACCATGGCTGACGACACACAAGATCCTGCGGCCCGGCCCGATGGCGAAGCCGCCTCTGACGGTCTCTCGAGACTGCAGGGGGTTGACCCCGCCCAGGGCGCGCCCGCACCTGATCTCGATGCCATCCGCGCGCGTGCGCTTGAGCAGTCGACGGTCGTGCCCATGCGTCGACGGCGTACGGCGATCACCGTGGGTGCGGTGGCCGCGGGCGTCGCACTGCTGGCGGGCACAGCCCTCGCTGGCGTCGCCGTGGGGCGGAGCACCGCACCTGCTGGAGAGATTGTCGCCGCGCCTGCCGCGGAAGACTCCTTGCCGGTCGTCGGGGCTGCGTCACCGCCCATTCCTGTGATCGCAGGCCAGGCCGGTGCTGCGAATGCGCCCATGGGAAGCCCCGAGGCGATGTCCGCGGCCGCGAGTCCCTCCGTGGCCGACAAGGCGATGATCTATCCCGGCTTCGGCACGTCGATGGTGGCCGGACCTGACCTTCCCGATGTACCCGGCACGGCACCTGGCTATCGCTTGGATGCCGAGGGGATCGACCTGGAAGCCCTTGCTCGCCAGCTCGGCGCGGCGTTCGGTATCGCGGGCAAGCCGACCAAGCAGGAGTACGGCTGGATGGTCGGCAGTGTCGACGGCACGGGACCTGCGATCTGGGTGGGCGAGGACGCGACGGTGTCGTGGTCCTTCTCCGATCCGACGATCAATCCCTGGGACTGCGGTGTCGTGCCGCTGCCCGAGCCTGCACCCGCGGACGGTTCCACTTCCGGCTCCTCGGGCGCAGATCCCGCAGCTCCTGAGTCGTGCCCCCCAGCGGTCGAATCCATCTCCGAGCGCGACGCTGTCCGGCAGGCGCGCAAGATCCTCTCCAACCTCGGGGTGTCCGACCAGCCGGTGGACGGCATCGACGTCGAGTGGGAGTCGGGCTCGGACGATTACACGACATGGGTGACCGCCTGGCAGCGCGTCGACGGTCAGCGCACGCAGCTGTCGTGGAGTTTCACCTTCGCCGGCGAGACGGTTGCCTGGGCCAACGGCTTCGCCGCGGGCCTGGAGCAGGTGCCGGCGTACCCCATCGTCGGGGCACGCACCGCGGTGATTCGCTCGAGCGATCCGCGCTTTTCAGCCTTCGGCCCTACGCCGCTGGACTTCGGCGGGGTGGTCCCGATGGCCGAAGCGCGCGATGACGCGACGGTGTCATCGGATCCGGCTCCCAGCGTCCCGCAGGGTGACCCTCGACGCGTGCAGGTCTGGTGGGATCCGGTGATTGCGACCGGTGCAGAGCTCTCGCTCGCGCAGTACTGGCAGCCCGACGGCACCCTGCTCATCCTCCCGGCGTACCGGGTGACGACCGCCGATGATCGCGGCACCTGGGCGATCATCGCGGTGGCTCAGACGGCGGTGGAGTTCGTCGCGCCGACCGAGTGAGTCACGCCCGGTAGGGTGTGTGCGTCGGGTGCGTGCACCCGGCAAGGAGGGATGGCCGAGCGGCCGAAGGCGACGGTCTTGAAAACCGTTGAGGC
>CAZLNF010000283.1:0-2172 GCA_964560885.1 uncultured Actinomyces sp.
TACTTCAAGTCCTACCTCGCCGCCATCGGCATCGAGGCCGACATCAAGCCGGTCGACGAGAATGCGCTCTTCGAGATCATCGGCCGCGGCGAATTCGACATGTTCGAGTGGGGCTGGGTCGTCGAGCCCGATCCCGACTACCAGCTGTCGACCTTCACCTGCGGCAAGCGCTCCTACGAGGACGGCGGCGAGATCTACGCCGATCTCTCGGACTCGTTCTTCTGCAACGAGGAGTACGACGCGCTCTACGCCCAGCAGGCCGTGACGACCGATCAGGCCGCGCGCGCGGAGATCGTCAAGCAGATGCAGCAGATCATCTACGACAACGTCGCCTACGTCGTCACCTACTACTACGACAACCTCGAGGCCTACCGCTCCGATCGGTTCGAGGGCTTCGTCGGCCAGCCTGAGGGCAGCGGGTCGCTGCTCTTCCAGTACGGCACCTACACCTACGAGAACGTCGCCCCGATCGGCTCAGACACCGGCGGCGAGACCGCTGCTCCGTCGCCGGGTGCGACCGAGTCGGCGGACGCCGGCGGCGGCACCGCGACCGAGGAGACCTCGGGCGGATCGAGCACGGGCCTCATCATCGGCCTCGTCATCGCCGCGCTGGTGATCATCGGCCTCGTCATCGCCCTGGTGCGCATGCGGTCGAAGTCGTCGGAGGACTCGAAGGAGTGAGCCTCCTCCAGGAGGTCGCGGTCGGTGAGCCGGATCCGATCCGGCCACGCCGCGTCACCGGCTCTACGGCGCGCGTCGTCGCGAGCAAGGTGCTGCGCGCCTTCGTGACGCTGGCCTTCGTCGTCGTCTTCAACTTCTTCCTCTTCCGGCTGCTGCCCGGCGATCCGATCGGCCTCTACACCCGTGGCCGCAACATGGATCCCGAGCAGATTGCCGCGCTGCGGGAGGAGCTCAACCGCCCGATCTGGGAGCAGTTCTTCGCCTACATCCGCAACCCCTTCGACCCCGGGATCGACTCCACGCGCTTCTCGCAGCCGGTCTGGGAGCTCATCGGCGAGCGCGTGTGGCCGACCGTGCTGCTGCTCGGCACGGCCATCGTCATCGCGACGATCGTGGGCATCTGGATCGGCATCCGCGCGGGATGGAAGCCGGGCAGCCGATTCGACAAGGTCTCGACCGGCACGACGCTCACGCTCTACTCCATGCCGGAGTTCTGGCTCGGCATGATGCTGCTCATCGTGCTCGGCGTCGGCGCCTTCGGCATCCCCGGGTTCTTCCCCGTCGGCGGGATCGCCTCACCCGGCGTGGACACCTCCACCCCGGCCGGGTGGCTCAACGTCCTGTGGCACATGTTCCTGCCGTGTCTGACGCTCACGCTCATCTATCTCGCCGACTACTCCCTAGTGATGCGCGCCTCGCTCATCGACGAGCGCAAGCAGGAATACCTCATGCTCGCGCGCGCCAAGGGCCTGCGCGACGTCATGGTCCGCAAGCGCCACGCCGTGCCCAATGCGCTGCTGCCGACGATCACGCTCATCTTCCTCTCACTCGGCTTCGTGGTCACCGGGGCGATCACGGTGGAGACCGTCTTCTCGTGGCCCGGACTCGGCCTGCTCACCTATGAAGCGCTGCGCGGACCCGACATCCCACTGCTGCAGGCCACCTTCCTGCTCTTCTCCATCGCCGTCGTCGGCGCCAACCTCATCGCCGAGCTGCTCTACGTCGTCATCGATCCGAGGGTTCGGCAGTGAGCGGGGTTCGCCAGTGACTGGGGTGCGACAGTGACCAGCATCGCCACCCAGCGTCGGCGCCGGGCGCTCTCGCGCTTCTGGGGGCAGTTCCGTCACGACCGCGCGGGCATGGCCGGCCTGATCATCCTGGCGTTCTTCGTCCTCGTCGCGATCTTCGCGCCGATCCTCATCTCTCCGGAGTCCCTCGACGTGACCAAGGCGACCGGCGAGAGATTCGACTCGCCGTCTCTCGCCTACCCGCTCGGCACCGACGAGGACGGTCGCTCGATCCTGCTCCTGCTCGCCTACGGCACGCGCATCTCGCTCACCGTCGGCCTCGCCGCGACGATCATCTCGATGGTCATCGGCACCGCCGTGGGCATCATGGCCGGTCACTTCCGCGGCGTCGGCTCGCACGCGCTGGTCGGCGTGACCGACTGGTTCCTCGTCATCCCCTTCCTGCCGCTCGCGATCGTGCTCG
>CAZLNF010000284.1:0-2164 GCA_964560885.1 uncultured Actinomyces sp.
GGCTCAGCACGCCGAGGGCGTTGACGGCGTACCGAGATGCGAGATTCCCGACCTGGAGCGCAAGCCGCCTGACGAGGCACTTCTCGTCCGCTGACGCTCAGGTCAGCCGAGATGGCTAGACACCGAGGATCCGCGCCATCACACTGGGCGCGGTCTCACCCCGGAGGTCCCATGCGCATCCGTCGCCCTGTCCTCACCGCGGCGTTCGCCGCCGCCGCGTCCCTCACGGTGGGGATCGCCCTGCTCACCGCCCCAGCCCAAGCGGCCTCGCTCGTGGGCAAACCCTGCAGCAAGGAGGGGACCACGACGGGGGACGGTCCGGGACGCGTGCTCGTGTGCACCAAGATCACCAAGGGCAAGAACAAGGGCAAACTCGTGTGGAGGCTTCAGAAGACGCCCACGCCCCCTCCCAGTCCGTCGATCCCGCAGACCATCGAGTCGTGGGGAATCGAGATCGGCCCCTACGACGCATCGACACAGCGTGCCGGCGCGCTCTACGTCGGCGCCATCCCCTTCCCCTCCGACTTCATTCTCAAGTCGCCCGTCACCTACTACGGCGGCGGACCCAAGCGCCCGCAGGATCCACCCGACTGGGTAGATCCGCAGATGACCTTCATCGTCCCCATCGGCACCGTCGTGCGTGCGATCACGAGCGGCACGGTGTGCGATGTGCGCCCGCTCAATACCGGCTACAGCGACGACTACACGATCGGGGTGGGGGTGGCCGCAGGAGGCAAGCCCGCCTGCACCAAGGCGCCCGACGGCCGCAGCTTCGGGACCGTGGCGACATGGGAGCACGAGCACGTCATGGAGCCCATCGTGAAGCCCGGTGATGTCGTGACCGCCGGCCAGCCCATTGCCGTCGCGAGCTACTACCGGACCGACTACTGGCTCTACCGCGCGGGCTATGCGCTCGTCGACATCGGAGTCCTCACGCAGACATCCGACGGACGCCCCGTGCACACCTGCCCCGCCCTCTACCTCAAGCCCAGCGTCAAGCAGAGGTTGCTTGACGAGCTCGCCGCTGCAGCCCGCGCCTTCGAAACCAACACCGGCACGACCCATTACGACGCACGCACTCTCGCCACTGGGTGCATCTCCGACAAGCCGTCCTACGCCTAGCCGGGCTAAGGTCAGGGCATGCTGCGTCGCGTCGTTCCCGTCCTGGCCGCGGGCGCCCTCACCGTGGGTGTGCTCGTCGCACCCGGCGCGGCAGCGCTGCCCGGTCAGGTTGCGGAAGCCGTCGCGGGTCGTCTCGCGAGCGAGCCGGGAGCCTCGCTTCGCGCCCGTCTCGCAGCCGCCCCCCAGGTCGACACGCGCGCGGAAGATCCCGACGTCACGTTCCTCTTTGGCCTGCCGCGCGATAGCGCAGCCCTCCAAGCCGCCGCGCAGGAGCGCTCCACTCCGGGCAACCTGCTGTACCGCGACCATCCCTCGCTGGTGAATGCGGGCAGGTCCTACGGCGCGAAGTCCAAGACGCTCACTCGACTGCGGGCGACCGCGACATCACTCGGCATTGAGGTCAAGGTCGATGCCGGCCGCATCCTCGCTCGCCTGACGGCACCCGTGTCGGTATGGAACAAGGCTTACGGCCTGCGCATGAGGGTGACGGAGCCGACCCCGGGCAACCCCTACCGCATCTTCGCGATGCTCGACGGCGACTCTTACGCCAAGCCGCCGGCCAGCCTCGCCAGGAGTCTCGAGGAGGCCTTGCCCCTCGCCGCCGTCTACGTCCCCATCGACGACGTGGTCGGTGTCGACCCCGAGGAGGTCACGGGGCTCGAGGCCACGCTCGCCTCTCCCGGCACCCCGCAGGCGTGGCCGCGCAACGGGGGCACCCTCCCTCCCGGCACCTGCACGGCGCCGGCGCTACGCGACCGCGCGGTCTTCGCACCTGGCCAGATCCAGGCCGCCTACGGCACGGCCGCGCTCGCGGCCAAGGGTGTGCGCGGCAAGGGGGCCCGCCTCACCGTCATCTCCCTGGGCGGCGGCTACAACGCGGACGACCTCGCGCTGGCAGCGGAGTGCTTCGGCTATCGCAATCCCCGAATCGACATCGTGACGGGCACGGGCATCGATACGCCCTTCGTCAATGCCAGTGTCGAGACTCACCTGGACCTCATCACCGCGTCCGCGGCACTGCCTGACGTCGAGTCACTTACGC
>CAZLNF010000285.1:0-2143 GCA_964560885.1 uncultured Actinomyces sp.
TAGATGCTCATGGCGGGGAAGGGGTTGGGCTTCTGGAAGACCATCCCGATCTGGCGACGGGCATCGGTGATGCGCACATTCGGGGCGTAGATGTCCTCGCCGTCCAGCAGCACCTCCCCCGCAATGCGTGCGCTGATGACGAGCTCGTGCATGCGATTGAGCGAGCGGAGGAAGGTGGACTTGCCGCAGCCCGAAGGGCCGATGAGGGCGGTCACCTGACCCGCGGGCATGAGCAGCGACACCCTGTCGAGCACCAGATGGGTCCCGAACCAGCAGGAGATGTCGATGGCCTGGATGGAGTACAGCTGCGGGGCGGCCGTCGACGGAGAATCGTCCACAGTCATGGTCATCGGTCGTCCCTTCAGAGGAGGTTGGGGAGAAGTCGGAGAGCGGCCATGGAGGCCATGACACCGGCGAAGAAGACGACGGGCGCAGCGACCAGCCACGCCTGCCACTTGCCCCATCGGATCACCAGCCACACGGTCGCCACGGCGACCACGAGGAGGAGTTGCAGCCACAGCAGGAGCGGCACGAGACCCGCGGGGTCTCCGGCCATGGCCTGCTCGGCCGGGTCGAGCGATGCCGCGGTGATGACACGCGGTGGTGCGGGCTGGGGCGGCGTGACCAGCTCTGCATCGACGCGCAGCAGGTCGGTGGGCATGAAGCGGGGACCCATGGCTGTGACGAGCGTGAGCCGGCCTTGGCCGGGCTCGAGCACGGGCGGGAGCGGATCGCCAGGGCGGCGCACGCCGATGACGCGATACTCCGCCGGACCCTGGCCTGTGGTGGCGACGATGGTCATGCCTGGCTGGAGGATCTCCAACTGGCCGAACGGCGCGCCGAAGGCCGCCTGTCGGCCGAAGATCACCGAAGTGCCGGGCTGGCCCGGCAGCACGGTGTCGCGCTTATGGCCCGGACCCGACTGCGTGACCGACGACGTGGTGCCCTCGACGACGACTTCCTTCATGCCGAGGTCGGGGATCTCCAGGATGGCCACGGGCGCGCCGGGGCGCAGCAGTGCGCCGTTGACGTCGGTCTGCCCCACAGGGGCAATCGCATTGGCCAGCTCGCTGCGGAAGTCGGAGTAGAGGACCTCCTGGTCTCGCGCATGCACCAGCTGGCTCACGATGAGGAGGTTGGCTAGGAAGCCCAGGCAGAGCACGCTGAAGATGATGAGGATGCTGGCGACAAGGAATCGTGGCGACTCAAGGAATCGAGGCTTCCCGTCGCCGTCGGAGGGCGTCGTAGCGTCGTCATTCATGGGACGCGGCTCGTCTTCGACCATGCTCATGGGAGAAAGATCACTTCCCCGCGCTCACGGGCTGGTCCTCGTCGGACGCATCCGCATCAGTGGACTTCGCACGGCCGCGCCACCAGGAGTACGCCGCCCCGATCAGGAGGCCGGCACCTACGACGATGAGGATCACTCGCCAAGGTGGGCCTTCGCTCGCGGCTTCCTGCTGTGCCGTCGCCACCTCAGCCTCGTACTCGGCGACCTCTTCGGGCTCCGGGGCTGCCGGATCGCCGTAGGCAAAACCGGCTGAGCCGGGCACGTATCCGTCGATGAGCTCGTCGATGGGCGTCGCCGACTCACCCTGAGCGGCGTAGCGCCCCTTGCCGTCGATGCTGATCGTCGCGGTGAAGACCTGGAGGTCGGCGGTGTCGAGTGTGTCCCGGCAGGCGAAGGTCAGCGTGTAGTCGCCCCTGATGCGCTGACCGGGCGCTGCCGTCGCGATGTAGGTCGCAAGATCCGTCGGCAGCGGCACGACATAGTGACCCGGATAGCTATCGGGACCGATCGTCGTGATCTTGGTGGTGCCGATGAGGTTGCCGCGGTCGGCTCCCTGGAGATTCGGTCCGTCCAGCATGACGGCGAACATCTGGCCCCGCGTGCAGACGTCGGACGTGGCGATGTCGATTGGAGTCAGCAGGTCGCCCTTGGCGGGCTCCACCACGAGGTAGCCGAGGCGCTCGGGCTCCTCCGCGAGAGCCGGCGGTGCGGAGATGGCTGCCACGGCAAGACCCGCACCGCAGGCGGCGATCAGTCGCCTCGACATGCTCCGCCTCGCTCCCATGACGCGCATCGTGCCGATATCGGATGAATCGGGGGTGAACACAGAGCGAGGGGCGAGCGAACGCATGG
>CAZLNF010000286.1:0-2135 GCA_964560885.1 uncultured Actinomyces sp.
GGCGTGACCGACTGGTTCCTCGTCATCCCCTTCCTGCCGCTCGCGATCGTGCTCGCGACGGTGCTGGGGCCGAGCACGCTCAACCTCATCATCGTCATCGGCATCACCTCGTGGGCCGGCACGGCACGCCTCATCCGCGCGCAGACACTGTCGATCGAGGGGCGCCCGTACATCGAGCGATCGAAGGCACTTGGCGCGGGCAACTGGCATCAGATGACGCGACACGTGCTGCCCAATGTCTTCCCACTCGTGCTGGCCAACACCACGCTGACCGTCGCGATCGTGATTCTGTCGGAGACCACGCTGTCCTTCCTCGGTCTCGGCGACCCGCTCGCGCCGTCGTGGGGCGCGATCCTCGACAGTGCGTTCTCGACGGGCGCGGTGAGCCAAGGGGCGTGGTGGTACGTCCTGCCACCCGGTATCTGCGTCGTGCTCGTCGTACTGTCCTTCACACTGGTGGGACGCGCGATGGAGCGGATCGTCGACCCGCGGGGATCGACCGCATGAGCCTGCTGGAGTGGCGTGACGTCACCGTCGACTACCTCGCGCCTGAGGGTCCCGTGCCCGCCGTACGCGGGGTGACGCTGTCGGTCGATCGCGGTGAGGTGCTCGGCATCGCAGGCGAGTCGGGCTGCGGCAAATCGACGCTCGCGGCCACCGTGCTGCGCCTCCTGCCCGACAGCGCACGTGTCGGCGGGTCGATCCTGCTCGATGGCGCCGACGTGCTCACGATGAGCTGGGGCAAGATGCGTGCCGCGCGCTGGAGTGACGCGGCGATCGTCTTCCAGGGCGCACTGCACTCCTTGAACCCCGTGCAGTCCATCGGTAAGCAACTTGCGGAGCCGATCAAGCTGCACAAGTCAGCGCCGGATCCGGCTGCGCGCGTACGCGAGCTCCTCGAGCAGGTGGGGCTGCCGGCATCGCGCGCCTCGGCGTACCCCCACGAGCTCTCCGGCGGCCAGCGCCAGCGCGTGATGATCGCCATGGCGCTCGCGTGCGGGCCGGACCTGGTGATCGCCGACGAGCCGACCACCGCGCTCGACGTCATGGTGCAGGCGCAGGTGCTCGATCTGCTCACCGGGCTCGTGCGCGACCTCGGCATGGGGATGGTGCTCATCTCGCACGACCTCGGCGTGCTCGGCACGACCTGCGATCGCATCGCGGTGATGTACGCCGGCCGGATCGTCGAGATCGGGCCGGGCCTGCAGGTCTTCGACGATCCGCAGCACCCCTACACACGCGCGCTGGCCGGTGCCTTCCCGCGCGTGGGCGATCCGGCGGCGCGCTATGCGCCGGTGGGCCTACCCGGTGATCCGCCGTACCCCGGCGACCTGCCGGGTGGCTGCGACTTCCATCCGCGCTGCCCCGTGGTGATGGCGGAGTGCGCGACAACTGATGTGTCGCTCGTGCCCGCTGGACCCGGCCGGGTGGCCGCCTGCCTGAGAGTCGGCTCATGATCGGGGCGCGCGACCTGCGGGTCGTCTTCGGCGGGCGCGTGCGCGCGGTGGACGGCGTCAACCTCGAGGTGGACTCCGGCGAGATCGTGGCGCTGGTCGGCGAGTCCGGCTGCGGCAAGACAACGCTCGCGCGCACTCTGCTGGGACTGGAGAAACCGACGTCCGGCGAGGTGGTCTTCGAGGGCAAGCCGCTGGACTATCGGCGACTCAAGGCGTATCGCCGCCAGGTGCAACTCGTGCTGCAGGATCCGCTGGGCGCGCTCAATCCGCGCCACACGGTCTACGACGCGGTGGCCGAGGGGCTGCGGATCCACAAAGTGCCAGGGGACGAGGAGTCTTTGGTTGCGGATGCGCTATCGCGCGCGGGACTGCGGCCGCCGGAGAGGTTCTTCCTGCGCTATCCACATGAGCTCTCGGGCGGCCAGCGGCAGCGCGTGGTCATCGCGGGTGCCCTGGCGCTCGAGCCGCGGGTCCTCATCGCCGACGAGCCCGTGTCGAGCCTGGATGCGTCGGTGCGCGGGGAGATCCTCGGCCTGCTGCTGCGGCTGCGCGACGAACTCGGCTTGACCGTGCTGGTCGTCACGCATGATCTCGGGCTGGCGTGGAACATCGCCGATCGCGTGGCGGTGATGTACCTCGGCCGCATCGTCGAGATCGGCCCGACCGCCGAGGTGCTGC
>CAZLNF010000287.1:0-2112 GCA_964560885.1 uncultured Actinomyces sp.
GCACTGAAGCCGGAGCGCCCTGCTCCGTAGGTGAGGTGGAGTGTGGCTCCGAGGCCGACCTCGCCGCTGAACTTGGGGACGAAAGTCGCGTGCAGCGGCGCATTCGTCCCCAAGTTCGAAGTGAGAGGACTGAGTGCGGAAGGCGGGACTCGAACCCGCAAGCCCGGAGGCACTGCGTCCTAAGCGCAGCGTGTCTGCCAATTCCACCACTTCCGCGTGCGGTCAGGCTACCCGCCGCCTAGTCGAGGCTGAGATCGCGGCGTAGCTTCGCCACGTGCCCCGTCGCCTTGACGGCGTACATCGCCCGCTCGATCCGCTGGCGCGCATCGATGACGAAGGTCGAGCGGATCACGCCGACGACGGTCTTGCCGTAGAGCTTCTTCTCGCCGTAGGCGCCGTACTTCTCCAGGACCTTGTGATCGGGGTCCGACAGGAGGGGGAAGGTGAGGTGGTCGACATCACGGAACTCCGCCAGCTTCTCGACCGGATCGGGAGAGATGCCCAGCACGGCGTACCCGGCCTTGGTGAGCGATGCGAGGGAGTCGCGGAAGTCGCAGGCTTGGGTCGTGCAGCCCGGCGTCATCGCGGCGGGGTAGGCGTAGAGGATCACGGGCGTGCCCTTGTAGGACCGCAGGGCGACCTTGTCGCCGTGGTCGTCGAGGAGGGTGAATGCGGGTGCGAGATCGCCGGGCTCGAGTCGAGTCATGCCGAGATTTTCGCGCGGGTGCCGGAGTGCTCGTCGACGCCCGCAGCGCGCTCGCGCCCTCGGATCCCGGTGACAGCGAAGACCACGAGGAAGGCGACGGCTCCGACGAGCACGATCATCGTGCCCGAGGGCACGCCCGCGTAGTAGCTGAGATACATCCCGATGAGGCCGCAGGCGAGGCCTACGACGGTCGAGATGGCGAGCATGCGACCGAAGGAATCGGTGAGCATGCGGGCGATCACCGCGGGGATGACCAGCATGGCGGCCACCAGCGTGACGCCGATGACGGTGAGGGTGACGAGGATCGACAGGGACAGCACGATCATGAGCATGGCCTCCACGCGGACGACCCGGATGCCCGATGCCTGGGCGACCTCCGGGTCGAAGGTGGTGAAGAGCAACTCCCGGTAGCGCAGCAGCACGAAGGCGCCGGCGATCAGCATGACGATGACGAGCCAGATGATCTGGCTGTTGGTGATGCCGAGGATGCTGCCGAAGAGTGCTTGGTCGAAGGCCGGGCCTGAGGACCCGAACTTGCTGAAGAGCGCCACACCAAGGGCGAACGAGGCTGTCGTGATCACGCCGATCGCGGCGTCCGCGCCGACGCGGCCTCGGCGCGCGACGGTCGTGATGGCGATCGCGGAGGCGATGCCCCAGAGGCCGGCACCGAGCACGTAGAACTGCACGGCGAAGAGCTGCATGGCGGCGTATCCGCCGAAGATCGCATGGGAGAGGCCGTGGCCGATGTAGCTCATGCCCCGCAGCACGATGTAGACGCCGATGAAGCCCAGCAGTGCGCCGGAGAGGGTGGCGACGAGCAGGCCCTTCTGGAAGAAGGCGAAGCTCAGCGGCTCGATGAGGGTTTCCATGTCAGGTCGCCTCGCGCGTGGAGTAGGCACCATCGACCACGATCGGCATGCCGAGGTGCTGGAGCACTTCGAGGCGCGCTCCGAAGGTTTCCTCAAGAACGCTCGGGACGATGACGTCGCGCGGCGCCCCCTCGGCGACGACATGACCGTTGACGCAGACGAGGTGGGGGAGGTGCGCTGCCATGCCATTGAGGTCGTGTGTGGTGAGGATGATCGCCATGCCGTCGTCATGCAGGTCGCCGAGCAGGTGGAGTACGTCGTGCCGCGTGTTGATGTCCACCCCGCTTGTGGGCTCGTCGAGGAGGAGCACCTGGGGCTCGCGCAGCAGTGCCCGGGCGAGGAACATCCGCTGCTGCTGACCGCCGGAGAGTTCGCGGATGTGCCGGTCGGCGAGATCGGCGATGCCCAAGCGTTCGAGCACCGCGGCGACGGCCTGGCGCTCCTGAGCGGAGGGCCACGGCCAGAAGCGGTGCTCGGTGCGTGCCATGAGCACGCACTCGAAGACGGTGACCGGGAACTTCCAGTCGACGGTCTCGA
>CAZLNF010000288.1:0-2095 GCA_964560885.1 uncultured Actinomyces sp.
GAAGCAGCGGGGTCGGGTCATCGATGCGGATCGGCACGAGTCGGCTGGTGCGATCACTGCGCAGGCGCTCCAGTGCTGCACGTCCACGGAAGTGGCAGGGCTTATCCCACGCGACCGCAAAGGACAGGCCCGCCGAGACAGGCGTGTCCGTGACGTCGATATCGACGCCGTAGTCACGGTAGGCCTTCTCCAGCCTCAGACCGTGCATCGCCGCCAGGCCCACCGGCCGGAAGCCGAGGTCGCCGCCTGCAGCCTCGAGCGTCTCCCATACCGAGACGGCCTGGTCGCTGGGGATGAGCAACTCGAAGCCGAGTTCGCCGACATAGGTGACACGCAGCGCGGTGATCCGGGAGTAGCCGATCTCGATCTCACGCGCGGTGAGGTAGGGGAAGGCCTCCTCGGAGAGGTCGTCCGGACTCACTCGCTGCAGGAGCTCGCGTGATTTGGGCCCCTGCACGGTGAGCAAGCAGTACGCCGCCGTCATGTCGGTGACCGTCGCGAACTCCCCCGCGCGCACCTCATCGAGGAGCATCCGCTCCACCCGGCGGTGAGTGACATCAGAGACGATGACCATGAAGCGGTCCTCGGCGAGGCGCGTCACCGTGAGATCAGCGAGGATGCCGCCCACATCGTTGCACCATTGCGTGTAGGTCACCTGTCCCACGGGACCCGCGACGGCATTGGCACTGAGGCGATCGAGGATCGCGGCCGCATCGGGGCCCTGCACCAGGAACTTCGACATGAGCGTCATGTCCATCGCGCCGACGGCCTCGCGCACGGTGCGATGCTCCTCCGCGACCCAGGGTCCCCAGAATCCTCGGCCCCAGGTCCACGGGATCTCCCGCTCCGGCTCGCCCTCGGGGTAGAACCACTCGACGAACTCCCACCCGGCCGAGTCGGCGAAATGGGCTCGGTGTGCGACCCAGATGTCGTGCAGCGGCGAGCGGCGGATACCGCGCGCGGTGTGGTTGTGGAAGGTCGGATAGCCGCCATCGCCGAAGAGCACGCCCAACTGCTCGACAATGCGCTCGGAGCGGAAGCGCTGGGAGTTCTCGAAGGGCAGGCCGCGCTCGATCGTGTAGCCCGCGATGTCGACGGGGCAGACGCCGTCGGTGATCCAGCGCGCCATGATGCTGCCCACGCCACCGCCAAGAAGGATGCCGACGGAGTTGAGGCCCGCGGCAATCCAGAGGCCATCAACCTCGGGCGCTGGGCCGAGCATCGGCGCCGCATCGGCGGTGAAGCTCTCCGGACCGCAGAAGAACGTGCGAACTCCTGCTTCCGACAGAGACGGAATCCGCTCCATCGCCCTCTCGAGGAAGGGCGTCATGCGCTCCCAGTCGGGCGGGATCGTGCCGAAGGCGAAGTCCTCTGGGGCGCCCTCGGGATGCCAGCCCGCGGCCTCGGGCTCGAAGAGGCCCACGAGCATGCCGCCACCCTCCTCGCGGAAGTAGCCGTAGCAGTCGAGGTCCTCGATGATCGGCAGATCGCGATGCACGCCCTCCATCGGCTCCGTGAGCAGGTAGTAGTGCTCGGCGGCCTGCAAGGGCACGTCGACGCCTGCCTTGGCGGCGAGTTGGCGCGTCCACAGCCCCGCGGCGAGTACGACGGTGTCGGCGTACACATCGCCATGGTCGGTGGTCACGCCCGTGATGCGATCGCCATCGCGGAGGAATCCGGTGACGAGCACACCCTCGGCGATGGTCGCGCCTCGAGACTTGGCCCCCTTGGCCAGCGCGGTCGCGACACCAACCGGGTCGGCACGACCCTCATCGGGGACGTAGGAACCGCCCACGAGATCGTCGATCTTGGCGAGCGGCCAGAGTTCGGCGATCCGCTCGGGCGTGACGATCTCATTGGGCACGCCGTAGCCGACCTGGAAGTCGCGCTCGCGCACGAGCGTCTCCATGCGCTCCGGCGTCGTCGCCACCGAGAGATGGCCCACCGGACGGAAGCCCGTGGAGTGGCCGGTCTCCTCCTCAAGTCGCTCGTAGAGATCGCGGGAGTAGCGGCACATCCACAGCGAGGTCTCGTCGTGGAAGCCCGCGCTCGTGATGAGTCCCGCCGCATGCCACGTGGTGCCCGCCGTGAGCGC
>CAZLNF010000289.1:0-2086 GCA_964560885.1 uncultured Actinomyces sp.
TCCTCTCCCCGGGAGTCATCCCCGTCATCGGCAACGGCGTGGTCGTCGACCCGGCCGTGCTGCTGCACGAGATGGCCGGCCTCGAGGCGCGCGGCGTCGACACCTCGCGCCTGCTCATCAGTGCGAGCGCGCACCTCATCACGCCCTATCACGTCACACTCGACAAGGTGTCCGAGCGCTTCCTCGGCAAGTCCAAGATCGGCACCACGGGCCGTGGCATCGGGCCGACGTACATGGACAAGGTCGGCCGCCTCGGCATCCGTGTGCAGGATCTCTTCGACCCGTCGATCCTGCGCCAGAAGGTCGAGGGAGCGCTGGCCAACAAGAACCAGGTCCTCGTCAAGGTCTTCAACCGTCGCGAGCTCGAGGTCGATGCCATCACCGAGGAGCTCCTGCAGTACGCCGAGCCGCTGCGCCCGCACGTCGCCGACACGGCGCTCGTGCTCAACGACGCGCTCGACGCGGGCAAGACGGTGCTGCTCGAGGGCGGCCAGGGCACGCTCCTCGACGTCGACCACGGCACCTACCCCTTCGTCACCTCGTCGAATCCGACGGCGGGTGGCGCGTGCACGGGCAGTGGCATCGGCCCGACGCGCGTCACGCGCGTCATCGGGATCCTCAAGGCCTACACCACGCGGGTTGGCTCGGGTCCCTTCCCGACCGAGCTGCTTGACGAGTGGGGTGAGCGCCTGCGCAGTGTCGGCGGCGAGGTCGGCGTGACGACGGGGCGTCCGCGCCGCTGCGGCTGGTTCGACGCACCCATCGCGCGCTATGCGACGCGCGTCAACGGGCTCACCGACATCTTCCTCACCAAGCTCGACGTGCTCACCGGCATCGAGCGCATCCCGGTCTGCGTGGCCTACGAGATCGAGGGGCAGCGCATCACCGAGCTGCCCATGACCCAGACCGACTTCCACCACGCCAAGCCGGTCTACGAGGAGCTGCCCGGCTGGACCGAGGACATCTCCGGTGCGCGGTCGATCGAGGACCTGCCGCCTAACGCGCAGGCCTACGTGCGCTACCTCGAGGAACTCTCAGGCGCCCCGATCAGCGCCATCGGCGTCGGGCAGGACCGCGACGCCACCATCGTCGTCCGCGACATGCTCGCCTGAGCGACGCGCCTTGCGGGCCTGCAAGCGCGGCCGGCCCCAGCGGATCCAGCCCCAGTACCAGATCGCGGTGAGCAGGTAGTCGTAGGCGAAGAGCAGCAGTAGCGCGGGGAGCGTGATCTCAATCTCCGCGATCTGATCGAGGATCTCCCCCATCTCCTCGGTATTGCGGATATTGCCGTCCAGGATGACGAAGGCCACGAGTGCGATGGGGATCACCTTCGCGAGCTCGTGGGCAGCGCGAGGTGCGATGAAGGCCAGTGTGCGGATCGCAATGATGAGCGCGATGGGGAAGATCACGATCTGCGCAGGGTTGAGGGCGTTTTCGTTGACGATGAGAACAAGGCTGAAGAAGGTCCACCATGCGGTGACGAGGAGTGGCGTGACGAGGATGTAGGTCACCAGGGCCCGCCGAGTCGGTCGCGGCCCCGCCGGCGTCTGAGTGAGGGCCAGCAGCGGATGATCCATCGATCGGTAGATCCAGTAGGCGATGACTGCTGCGACACCGATGAGGATCGACCACTGGACGATCTCGGTGAAGCCGACCTCGGTCAGTCCACTGGTATCCACGGCGCCATCGTAGGCACGCTGCTCGCGAGGCAGTGCCACACTTGCCCGATGGCGATCCCCGCAGACTCGCGCCCGGACGATGTCGTGTGGCCGCAGGCCGAGTGGCCGCCACCGCACGAGCTCGTGGGTGATCACGTCACGCTCTCGCAGTTCGTGCCGGCCGACGCACCCGAGCTCTACGCCGCGCTCGACCACGACGCGTGCTGGGACCACGTGGCCGGCCGACCCGCCAACCCCGAGGAGTACGCCGCCACGCTCGCCCAGGCACCGCAGGCCGGGAGGTGGCCCTGGGTGGTGCGCATGGCATCCGAGGTCGTCGGCACCACCTCCTACCTCGAGGTGAGCCTCCCGGACGCCCGCCTGGAGATCGGCAACACGGCGTACTCCCCGTCCGTCTGGGCCACCGA
>CAZLNF010000290.1:0-2082 GCA_964560885.1 uncultured Actinomyces sp.
TCGCACACACCGTGCACGTCTACGACCACGAACCAGGACGGCAGGACTACGGACTCGAGGCAGCGCAGGCACTGGGCGTCGAGACCGCCTCGGTCTTCAAGACACTGCTCGCCGACGTCGACGGCTCCCCCGTCGTCGCGATCGTGCCCGTCACCGGGATGCTCGACCTCAAGTCACTCGCATCGCTGCGTCAGGCAAAGCGGGCCCGCATGCTCGAGGCTGCCGCGGCCGAGCGACTCACGGGCTACGTCGTCGGCGGGATCTCGCCCTTCGGCCAGCGGACCGCGCTACCGACCGTCCTCGACGCGAGCGCCCTCGATCTCGACGTCGTCTACGTCTCCGGTGGTCGGCGCGGCCTCGACATCGGCGTGGCGCCGGGCGACATCATCGCGATCACGGGAGCGACCGTCGGTGTGCTCTCGACAGCGGCCTCCACGCCCCTGTCGGGCTATCCCGACGCTCAGGAGTAGGCGGACCGGTCACTGCGCTCGCGCCACCAGTCACCGAGCGCCGCGACGAACACCACGACGACACTGGCGAGCGGCCACAGGACCAGCACTCCGGGCATGCGCAGGGTGAGCGGGGCCGTGAGGGTCGTGCCCTCGGGGCTCGTCGCGAGGGTGGCGTCGAAGTCGAAGCTGCCCAGCCTCTCGCCGGTCCACCACAGCGCGCATGCACCCACCGCGCCGAGGACGAGCACCCCGACGAGCGCGACGAGCAGCGCACGATCGCGAGGGACCACACGGCGCACAACCCAGAGCGCAGCGAGGCCGACGACGAGTCCCGCGGCGACGCAGAGCAGCGCGGCAATGCCGTCGTCGGTCATGTAGCCCTCGGGCTGATAGCCCTCGGGATAGGGATTGCCATCGGAGGCAACGACGAGCGCGACACGTGGTGCCAGCGCCTCCCAGACGAACCCGAGTAGAGCCCCGAGACCGAGGACCCCGACGAGGGCAATGAGGATGGCAGCGAGGCGGCGCATCGGTGATCAGGTGAGGCAGGTCGGCCCGAGCAGGGCCTTGAGGTCGCCGTAGAGAGCAGGAGTCGGTGTCACGCGCAGCCGATCGTCGAGGCGCAGCACCGTGGTGCGACCAGACGCCGCCAGGTGGAGGTGCACCTCCGTGGTGCCGGGGTGTGCGGCGAGGATCTCCTTGAGTCGATCAACGACGGGAGGCACGCAGCGGGCCGCGGGCATGCTGAGCCGCACGGGGCCGGCCGGCGCCTGGCTGACATCGGGCTGGGTGATCTCCATCGCCACGAGTCGAGCAGCGTCCTCGTCCGGTCGGTCGATGCGGCCTCGGACGAGGACGACGGCGTCCTCGACGAGGAGAGTGCCTGCAGCGGCGTAGGTCTGCGGGAAGACCATGACCTCGACCGCACCATCGAGGTCCTCGAGCGTGACGATGGCCCACAGGGACCCCTGCTTGGTGGTCTTGCGCTGAACACCGGTCACGAGCCCGCCGACGGTGACGACGGTGCCCTCGGCGCGGTCACCCGAGTGCACGTGCACGACCGAGCAGTCGGTGGACTGAGCCAGGAATTGCTCCACGCCGTAGAGCGGATGGTCGGAGACGTAGAGCCCGAGCATGTCGCGCTCGTGCGCGAGGAGCACGGCCTTGTCCCACTCCCCGAGCGGAATCTCGGGAGTGATGCGCAAGCCTCCGGCGCCCTCGGCCTCACCCATGCTGCCGAAGAGATCGAATTGGCCCACGGCCTCGGCGCGCTTCAGATCGACTGCCGCATCGATGACCTGCTCATGCACGGTGATGAGTCCGCGGCGGGAGTCGCCGAGCGAATCGAAGGCGCCGGCCTTGATCAGGCTCTCCACCACGCGCTTATTGCAGACGGATACCTCGACCTTGTCGATGAAGTCGTAGAAGCTCGCAAAGCGCCCGTGCGCCCTGCGGGTGGCGATGAGCGAGTCGACGACGTTCGCCCCGACATTGCGCACTGCTGACAGCCCGAAGCGGATATCGCTTCCGCGCGGAGTGAAGTCGAAGTCGGAGTCGTTGACATCGGGTGGCAGCACCTTGATGCCCATGCGCCGGCATTCGTTGAGGTAGACGGCGCTCTTGTCCTTGT
>CAZLNF010000291.1:0-2073 GCA_964560885.1 uncultured Actinomyces sp.
GAGCAGGAGCCACGCGGGTGTGCTGGTGCGCCTCGACACCGCCCGAGACTACTCCTGAGCCGCTAGGTGAGTACGGCGCTCAGCTCGGCGAGGCGTGTGCGCGTGAGGGAGTACCACGTCCAGTAGCCGCGCTTCTCGGACTCGACTATCCCGGCTTCGGCAAGGATGCGCAGGTGGTGACTCACGGTCGGCTGGCTGACACCGATCTCGTCAGCGATGTCGCAGACACAGGCGGCGCACTCCGGGCTCGAGCGCAGCAGCGCGAGGATCTGAAGGCGCGTCGCATCCGCGACAGCCTTGAGCAGTGAGGCGAGTTCCTCGGCGGCTTCGCGGCCAAGGGGCGCCCCCAGCCCCGTGGGGCAGCAGGAGGGCCCGGTGACGACGGGGCGGGGTTTGGCGGCGGTCGAGGGCACGAATCCATATTGACAGATGTCAATTCGGTTGGCAAGGTGTCGCCATGAACTCAGCAGCGGATTCGACGTCGCGCGTCCAGTTGGCCCTCAATGTGAGCGACCTCGAGGCGTCCATCGCCTTCTACAGTGCGCTCCTCAAGACCGAGCCTCACAAGCGGCGCCCGGGCTACGCCAACTTCGCCGTCGACAATCCACCCCTCAAGCTCGTCCTCATCGAGGTCGAGGAGCGCGGCCACGGCGTTGAAGGCGCTCTCAATCACATGGGCGTCGAGGTCTTCGATGCGTCGCAAGTGGAGGAGGCCACCGTCCGCCTGCAAGACGCCGGCCTGGCGACGTTTGATGAGCGTGACACCACCTGCTGCTACGCCCTCCAGGACAAGGTCTGGGTGCATGACCCTGCCGGAGTGCCATGGGAGGTGTACGTCGTCAAGGATGACAATCCGGTCGATGCTCAGCCCGCGCAATCCACGCTCACGTTGATCGACGGCGCCGAGGGCGCGTGCTGCGCACCTGCGAGCTAGTGCAGTGAGCGCGTCGGATCCCGTGGAGTCAGCGGTCGTCGGCCGCCTGTCCACGCTCGATCGCTTCCTGCCACTGTGGATCGCCCTCGCGATGGGCGCGGGACTCCTGCTGGGTCGCTTCGTCCCCGGACTCAACACCTCGCTGGACTCGGTCAAGGTCGACGGGACGAGCCTGCCCATCGCCATCGGCCTCTTCGCGATGATGTATCCGGTCCTGGCCCGGGTGAAGTACGAGGACATCGGCCACCTTGCCGGGGACCGGCGCATGCTGTGGCTGTCGCTCATCCTCAATTGGCTCATCGGCCCGGCGCTGATGTTTGCCCTGGCATGGATCTTCCTGCCGGACGAGCCGGCCTTCCGTACCGGACTCATCGTCATCGGACTGGCGCGATGCATTGCCATGGTGCTTATCTGGAATGACCTGGCATGCGGCGACCGCGAGGCAGGAGCCCTGCTCGTCGCCATCAACTCGGTGTTCCAGATCCTCGCCTATGCCCTGTTGGGCACCTTCTATCTCGCGATTCTGCCCGGCTGGCTCGGTCTGGACAGCCAGGATGTGCAGTTCTCCACATGGGACATCACCAAGGCGGTCCTCATCTTCCTGGGGATTCCGCTGGTGGCCGGCTTCTTCACTCGACGCATCGGCGTCGCTCGCAAGGGGGAGCAGTGGTACGACGACGTCTTCAGTCCCCGCATCGCTCCGATCGCGCTTTACGGTCTGCTCTTCACCATCGTCATTCTCTTCGCTCTCCAGGGCAACACAATCACGAGCGAGCCACTGTCGGTCGTGCGCATTGCAGTCCCGCTGCTCATCTACTTCATCGTGATGTGGTTCACCTCCATGATCCTCGCCAAACTGGCTGGTCTGAGTTATCCCCGAGCGGCGACTGTGGCATTTACCGCTGCCGGCAACAACTTCGAGCTGGCGATCGCCGTCAGCATCGGAGTGTGGGGCATCACGTCGGGTGAGGCGCTCACCGGTGTCGTCGGGCCGCTCATCGAGGTGCCCGCGCTCGTCGCACTCGTCTACGTCTCCCTGTGGCTGCGCCGGCGCTGGCGCTGGCCCGCGACATCGAAAGGTGCGTCATGACCGATCGACCCACTGTCCTCTTCGTCTGCGTGCACAACGCCGGTCGGTC
>CAZLNF010000292.1:0-2069 GCA_964560885.1 uncultured Actinomyces sp.
CAGACGGCTCGATCGCCTACGCCGAGAATCCGCCCAAGAAGTACCAGGACATCTACCCGCTGAACTTCGACAACGACCCGGAGGGGCTCTACGCCGAGGTGGTGCGCATCGTCCGCCACTGGATCGCGCGGGGTGTCTCCATCTTCCGCGTCGACAATCCGCACACCAAGCCCGTGTGGGTCTGGCACCGTCTCATCGCCGAGATCAACGCCGACCATCCGGATGTCATCTTCCTTGCCGAGGCATTCACCCGCCCGCCCATGATGCGGGCACTCGCCGAGGCGGGTTTCCAGCAGAGCTACACCTACTTCACGTGGCGCAATGACAAGCAGGGACTCGAGGAGTACTTCAGCGAACTCTCCGGGCCCGCATCGGCGTACATGCGACCGAATGCCTTCGTCAACACCCCGGACATCCTCCACGAGTACCTGCAGACGGGCGGCCCCGCAGCCTTTGCCATCCGCGCCACCCTTGCCGCCACCCTCTCGCCGACGTGGGGCGTCTACTCCGGTTTCGAGCTCTACGAGGCCACTCCCCTGCGCGAGGGCAGCGAGGAATACCTCGACACCGAGAAGTTCGAGTACCGCCCGCGCGACTGGGCCGCAGCAGACCGTGAAGGCCGATCACTCGCGCCCTACCTGACCCGACTCAACCAACTGCGGCGGCAGCTGCCTCCCCTCCAGGATCTGCGCAGCCTGCGCTTCCATCACACCGAAGATCCCGAGGTCATCGCGTATTCGAAGCGGGTCGGCGATGACACCGTCCTCGTGGTCTGCACGCTCGACCCACATCACGTGCGCGAGACGACCGTCTGGTGGGACATGCCGGCACTCGGCTTCGACGACAACGACCGCTTCATCGCCCACGACCACGCCACGGGACAGGCCTTCACCTGGGGGCAGTCGGTCTACGTGCGCCTCGATCCCGCCGTCACCGTCGCCCACATCGCCGAAGTGGAGCGGGCAACGTGACCAAGGAAAAGTCCGAGCCGAAGGACAAGAAGCTCCCCAAGACGGTCAAGGTCGACCGGGCGGAGCTGGACACCATTGTCGATGGCTGCCACCACGATCCGCACGCCATCCTCGGACCCCATGTCGGCAAGGACGGTGTCACGGTGAGGGTCCTCCGCCCGATGGCCGAGGCGGTGGTCGTTGTCCTCGATGACGGCACGCGCGTGCCGCTGCGCCACGAGCACCGCGGCGTCTGGGCCGGGCTCCTCCCCGTCAAGAAGGTGCCGGACTACCGGCTCGACGTGACGTACGGCGGGCGAGTCATCCCGGCCGACGACCCCTATCGCTTCCTCCCGACCCTCGGCGAACTCGACATACACCTCGTCGCCGAGGGGCGCCACGAGGAGTTGTGGCGCGTCATGGGCGCACACGTGCACACCTACGCCACACCCCAGGGCGATGTCACTGGCGTGTCCTTCGCGGTGTGGGCCCCCAACGCCCGCGGTGTGCGCGTGACCGGCAGCTTCAATCACTGGGACAGCCTGGCCCACCCCATGCGCAGCCTGGGCTCCACGGGGACATGGGAGATCTTCATCCCCAATATCGGCGACGGCACCGTCTACAAGTTCGCGATTCTCGGAGCCGACGGTGTCTGGCGCGAGAAGGCCGACCCCTTCGCCTTCGCCACCGAGGTGCCCCCGGCCACCGGATCCGTGGTCTACACATCCGACTACGACTGGCAGGACGCGGCGTGGATGTCGAGACGTGCGAGCACGGACCCGCTGCGTCAACCCATGTCGATCTACGAGGTGCACCTCGGCTCGTGGCGTGCCGGCCTGGACTATCGCCAGCTCGCCGAGGAGCTCACGGCGTACGTCGTCGATGAGGGCTTCACCCACGTGGAGTTCCTCCCCGTCGCCGCCCATCCCTTCGGAGGCTCGTGGGGCTACCAGGTCACGTCCTACTTCGCTCCTACGCCGCGCTTTGGCAGCCCCGACGACCTGCGCTACCTCATCGATCGCCTCCACCAGGCGGGGATCGGCGTCATCGTCGACTGGGTGCCTGCCCACTTCCCCAAGGACGACTGGGCGCTGGCGCGCTTCGACGGAACGCCGCTCT
>CAZLNF010000293.1:0-2064 GCA_964560885.1 uncultured Actinomyces sp.
GCAACCCGACCTGGGGTCCGATCCTCGATCGACTCGGGTTCTTCGATGTCTACGCCGCCCCGTGGTTCGCCGCGATCTATCTCCTGCTCTTCGTCTCCGTCATCGGCTGTGTCCTGCCCCGGACCCGCCAGCACTGGCGCGCGCTGCGAAGTGCGCCCCCGGCGGCCCCGCGGCGGCTGGACCGGATGCCCGAGCACCGGTCATTTGACTCCACCGCGCCGGCCGACGTGATCCTGGACCGCGCGTATGACGACCTCAAGGCGCGCCGCTGGCGCGTCGCTCGCGGCGATGGCTGGGTCTCAGCCGAGAAGGGCTACTGGCGCGAGACAGGCAACCTGCTCTTCCACGCGTCACTCATCGCCCTGCTCATCGCGGTGGGCTACGGCGCGCTCTTCGGCTGGCGTGGCAATGTCATCGTGCGCGAGGGCAGCGGCTTCTCCGACACGCTGACGCAGTACGACGCCTGGGGTGGCGGTCGTCTCGTGGATCCCGCGTCCCTTCCGCCCTTCGCCTTCACCCTCGAGGACTTCCGGGTGGAGTTCGAGCGCAGTGAGGCCCAAAGGGGAGCACCGCGCCTCTTCGAGGCCGATCTCACGCTCTGGCCGGCACCGGGTGAGCCTGCGGAGCCCGCGATCGTGCGCGTCAATGAGCCCCTCAGCATCGACGGTGCGAAGGTCTTCCTCGTCGGACACGGTTACGCGCCGGAGCTGCGCCTCACCGACGCTCTCGGCCGGGTCGTCCACGACGAGGGTGTCGTTTTCTTGCCGCAGGACGGCAACCTGACCTCGACCGGGGTACTCAAGGCACCGGATGCCACGCCGTCCATCGGCATCGAGGCGCTCTTCCTTCCGACTGCTGCGGTCGACGACGTGCGCGGGCCGCACTCCACCTTCCCCGAGGCAGACGATCCGGCGGTCTTCCTCTCTGCCTGGGCCGGCGACCTGGGACTCGACTCCGGCGTACCCCAGAGCATCTACGCCCTCGAGACCGAAGGGATGACCCAGCTCGGCATCGAGGCGCTGCGGCCCGGCGAGACGTGGGAGCTCCCGGGCGGCAACGGCACGGTGGAGTTCGTCGGCCTCATCCGGTGGGCGTCCTTCCAGATCGCGCACGATCCGGGCAAGGAGCCCGCCCTCGTCGCGTCGATGGTCGCGCTGGCCGGCCTGATGATGTCGCTCTTCATCCAGCGCCGCCGGGTGTGGGTCCGCGCGAGTGAATCCGCGGCGGGGGTTACGGTGGTGACAGTCGCAGGTCTCGCCCGCAGTGACGAGGCAGATCTCGCGCCCGAAGTGGACGCCGTGGTCGACGCCCTCGACGAAGGGAGTGGCAGGTCATGACATCGGCATCGCTCGCCGAGTGGAGCAACCTCGCGGTCTACTCCTCGATGTTCCTGCTCATCGTTGCCCTCATCGCCTTTGCCATCAGCTTCGCGGCGCGCGGGCAGCGGGTGATCACCCCTGAGCTCGTGACGGCGGGCGGGGGCGGGCATGAGTCCCCGGCGCCTGCGGACGCGACCGAGGGTCTCGCCCCCGGCAGCCGGGTCGGCAACATCGCCATGACGCTCACGTGGCTCGCCACCGGCCTGCTGCTGGTGGGCCTGGTGCTCCGCGGCATCTGGGCGGGACGCGTGCCGTGGGGCAACATGTACGAGTTCTCGCTCGCCTGGACCTTTGGCATCCTCGCCGTGTTCCTGGTCGTGTCCCTGCGCCGTGACATCCGCTGGCTGGGGCTCCCCGTCGTCTTCCTCGCCCTGCTCAGCCTCGGCCTCGCCGTCACGGTGCTCTACACCGAGGCAGCCCAGCTCGTGCCCGCACTGAAGTCCTGGTGGCTGGTGATTCACGTCGCCTCCGCCATCATCTGCGGCGGTGCCTTCACCGTGGCAGCGGCGATCTCCGGCCTCTATCTCTGGCGCGAACGCGCGGAGCGCAAGGGCCACGTGACGGGCATCGTCGCCACGCTTCCGGACGCTGCACGGCTCGACACGCTCTCCTACCGGATCCTCGCCTTCGCGTTCCCGCTATGGACCTTCGCGGTGATCAGCGGCGCGATCTGGGCGGAGAATGC
>CAZLNF010000294.1:0-2064 GCA_964560885.1 uncultured Actinomyces sp.
CCGGCCCGAGGGAGGGCTCGCGCAGGCAGATCATCGCGTCCTTGCCGATGCGGCGTAGGCCGTCGCCGAGGCCGACCGTGGTGGTCGTCTTGCCCTCGCCCGCCGGGGTTGGGCTGATGGCGGTCACGAGGATGAGGTGTGAGCCGGGCCGCTCGGGGAGAGAGTCGAGCCAGGCATTGGACACCTTGGCCTTGTAGTGGCCGTAGGGCTCCAGGGCCTCCTGCGGGATGCCGAGGGAGGCGGCCACCTCAGAGATGGGATCCATCTCGGTGGCCTGGGCGATCTCGATATCGGACGGCATGACTCTCCTAGGACTTGGCTGCGCGGACGGCTTCGACGAGTGCGGGCATGACCGTCGCCGCATCGCCGATGACGGCGTAGTCGGCGAAGGACATGATGGTCGCGTCCGGGTCGGTGTTGATGGCGATCATCGTCTTGGCGTTCTTGCACCCGGCGATGTGCTGGGTTGCTCCGCTGATGCCCACGGCAATGTAGAGGTCGGGAGCCACCTTGGTGCCGGTCTGGCCCACCTGCTCGGCATGGGGTCGCCATCCGGCAGAGGTGACCACCCGCGAGCAGCCGACCGCACCGCCCAGCAGGGCAGCGAGCTCCTCGAGCGGGCCGAAGCCGCCCTCGCCCACGCCGCGCCCGCCGGAGATGACGACCTTGGCCTCGGCGAGGCTCACACCGCCGCCACCGCCGCCCACGCGATCCACGATGCGCACGGCGAGGTCGGCGTCGGTGAGCTCGGGGGCGAACTCCACGACCGCTGCGGGGCCCGACCCCGTGACCGGGTCGGCAGCGAAGGAATGCAGGGCGGCAGACGCGATGAGCATGGGCGCGTGCACGCGAGCGTCCTCGAGGACATTGCCGGCCCAGCGATTGCGGGTCACGGTAGAGACCCCGTCGCCGAGGGTGATCGCCGTGCAGTCGGCGGCGAACGGCTCATCGAGGATCGCCGACGCGTGCGCCAGAACCTCGTTGCCACGCGGGGAGCCCACAGCGATGACAGCCGCGGGGGAGATCTGGCGTGCCATCTGTGCCACCGCGCGACCAGTCGCCATCGGGGTGTAGTCGGTGATGCGCGGATCGACCGCGACGTGAGTCGTCGCGACTCCGAACTCGCCGAGGCGAGCTGCTGCAGTGACGGCGTCGGCCCCCACCATGACAGCCTGCACCTCGGAGTCGAGGCCGCGTGCGGCTGCGACGGCCTGGAGCGAGAACTCGTCCAGGACTCCGCGATCGTGATCGACGTAGACGAGGATCATGTGAGCACTCCGATCTCCTTGAGGACCTCTACGAGCTGGGGAGCCGCTTCGGCGCCGGTGCCGAGGACCTTGGCACTGCTGGTCTCCTGCGGGGGCAGCGCGAGCTTGACCTTCTCCACGCGGGCGGGCCGGCCCTCGGGCGTCACCGTGTCGAGCGGCTTCTTGCGCGCCTTGATGCGTCCGGGCACCGAGGGGTAGCGCGGGATGTTGACCCCGTCCTTCACCGCGATGACCGCGGGCAGCGACACCTCGTAGACCTCGCGCTCGGATCCGACGACGCGCTCGCATCGTGCGACTCCGCCCTCGACGCTGAGGCCCTTGACGTTGGTCACGATGGGCCAGCCGAGCGCATGGGCGATACGGACGCCGACCTGGTAGCCGGAGGCATCGGCTGACTCCGTGCCGACGATGACAGCGTCGAAGTCGGTGGCGTCCGCGCTGATGGCGGAAGCGAGGGCGGCTGCAGTGGCCTGGCCGTCCCAGTCCGATCCATCAGTCTCGAGGAGAACTCCGCGATCGACGCCGACCGCCATCACCTCGCGAATCTGCTCGGCCGACTCCGGCGTGCCGAGGGAGAAGGCCGTGACCGACCCGTCACCCTCGGCAAGCTGCACGGCCGCCTCGACGGCGCACTCCTCGTGAGGGCTGAGGGTCCACCCCATGGCACTGCCGCTGGTGTCGATCGCGGTCTCATCGGCCGTGAGCGTCCACCTGCCGGGGGAGAGTGGGATGCGCTTGATGCAGACGGCGATGTTCACGACTGGATCCGATCGTTGTTCGGGTCGAAGAGCGCGCC
>CAZLNF010000295.1:0-2063 GCA_964560885.1 uncultured Actinomyces sp.
CGCTACGAGGGTGAAGTCGTCAGGCGCAAGGCCGGGAAGGCGGGCAAGAAGTGAGTTCTTTCGCCCCGAAGATCGGCTCGGGCAACCCCAAGCGCACGGCGCGCGCGCGGCGTCACCTGCGCGTGCGCAAGAAGATCAGCGGCAGCGCGCAGCGCCCCCGCCTCGTGGTCTCGCGATCGTCTCGTCACGTCGTGGCTCAGGTCATCGACGACGGTGCCGGGCGCACGCTCGCGTCCGCATCCTCGATGGAGGCCGACGTCCGTTCGTCGGGCGCCGACAAGACCGCTCAGGCGCGCAAAGTCGGCGAGCTCCTTGCCGCGCGAGCCAAGCAGGCCGGTGTCGAGACCGTGGTCTTCGACCGCGGCGGCAACATGTTCCATGGCCGCGTTGCGGCCCTAGCAGAGGGCGCCCGCGAGGGCGGCCTCGAGTTCTGACGGTCGAGAGAGGTATAGGCATGTCGACAATGGACCGCCGGGGAACCGGCGCCGCTAACTCCGGGGGCGGACGCGATCGCCGCGAGCGACGCGACCGCGCGCCCCGCGAGGAGAAGTCCGCCTTCCTCGAGCGCGTGGTGACCATCAACCGCGTTGCGAAGGTCGTCAAGGGTGGTCGTCGCTTCAGCTTCACGGCGCTCGTCGTCGTGGGCGATGGAGACGGCACCGTGGGCGTGGGCTATGGCAAGGCCAAGGAGGTGCCCGCGGCGATTGCCAAGGGTGTTGAGGAGGCCAAGAAGCACTTCTTCAAGGTGCCTCGTATCCAGGGCACCATCCCGCATCCGGTGACCGGTGAGGCCGCCGCGGGCGTCGTGCTGCTGCGTCCCGCTGCCCCGGGCACGGGTGTCATCGCGGGTGGTCCCGTGCGCGCGGTACTGGAGTGCGCCGGCATCCACGATGTCCTGTCGAAGTCGCTTGGCTCCGACAATGCGATCAACATCGTCCATGCCACCGTCCAGGCTCTCCGTAATCTCGAGCGTCCCGAGGAGGTCGCGGCACGACGCGGTCTCCCCCTCGAGGACGTGGCTCCCGCGGCTCTGCTGCGCGCTCGTGCGGCAGGTGCGTCATGAGCGTGCGCCTGCAGGTGACGCAGCGGAAGTCGCCGATCGGAGGGACCCACAGTCAGCGCGAGACCCTGCGCTCGCTGGGCCTCAAGCGCATCGGCGACACCGTGGTCAAGGAGGATCGCCCCGAGATCCGAGGCATGATCGCCACGGTCTCCCATCTCGTCTCAGTCGAGGAGGTGCAGTGACATGGCTCTGAAGGTTCATCACCTACGTCCCGCCCCGGGCGCCAAGACGCCCAAGACCCGCAAGGGTCGCGGCGAGGCCTCGAAGGGCAAGACCGCAGGCCGTGGCACCAAGGGCACGCGGGCCCGTAACAAGGTGCCCGCTCGCTTCGAGGGTGGCCAGATGCCGCTCCACATGCGGCTGCCCAAGCTCAAGGGATTCACCAGTCCCAACACGGTGACCTACCAGGTGGTCAATGTCGCGGCGCTCAACAAGCTCTTCCCTCAGGGGGGTGCTGTGACGGTCGCTGACCTCGTGGCGGCGGGCGCGGTCCGCAAGGGCCAGCCGGTCAAGGTCTTGGGCCAGGGCGATATCTCCGTGGCCGTCCAGGTGAAGGTCCAGGCCTTCTCCGGCTCGGCTCAGGAGAAGATCGCGGCTGCCGGCGGCAGCATCGAGAAGGTCTGACGGTAAGGCTCCCCCAGGATTCACCCAGGGTCGCCGGGAAGGCTTCCGTAGGGGCCTAGGTTAGGCTTCAACGGGCCTGGAACGGCCAGCGTCCCCGGTACGGTCATCGTCCACGACATGGCGAAGCCACCGCTTCGCCAAGGAGGTAAGCGTGCATCTCGGCGCCTTCGTCGCGGCCTTCCGCACCCCGGACCTGCGCAAGAAGATCCTCTTCACGCTGGCCCTGCTGGCGGTCTTCCGCCTCGGATCGGTCGTCCCGACCCCCGGTGTGGACTACTCGGCCATCCAGCGGTGTATCGACCAGACCTCCGACAACTCCGTCTACGCCGTCATCAACCTCTTCAGCGGCGGAGCGCTCCTGCAGCACTCGGTCTTT
>CAZLNF010000296.1:0-2059 GCA_964560885.1 uncultured Actinomyces sp.
CCGGGCGGCGACATGGGCGGCATGGACTTCTGACGTCAGTCAGAAGTCCCCAGCAATCCCGCTTCACGTGAGGGGCGGCTCCCGAAAGGGAGCCGCCCCTCACGCTTGAGTGGCTATTCTTGACGGTCCTTTGCTTTTGGGGCCTCGTTACCCTAGGTTGGCCGATGTCCAATAAAACTGTTCGAGAGGCCCCCATGCGCCGCATCGCCGTTCCTGTCATCGTCGCTTCCGCCCTGGCCCTGGGCGCAGGGCTCATTGTGGGGGCGCCCGCTTCGGCGGTGGCCCCTCCGGCTGCTGTGCCTGGGACTGCGGCGGTGAGTGCTGACGCAGCCCCGGTCGTGGCCTCCGTAGCCCCCGCGCCGCGCATCGACTACGCCGGACTGGCTAAGCAGGCAGTGGGAGCTGCAGCTGCCATCTACACGTGTGATGCCTTCACGAAGGACGGCTTGAAGTGTGAAAAGAAGCCGACGATCAGGGACGTTCTCAACAAGCTCAATCAGATCGAGACGCAGATCTCCCAGAACCAGGCGCAGACGATGCGGGCGCTCGACTCGCTGCAGAGCGCCATCGACGCCCAGGACCTGACGAAGGCACTCAAGGACCTCGCACCCCTCCGGGCTCACATCGGGGAGGCAGGCAAGGCCTGGGAGGCCATGTCTAACTGCGCCGACAAGGCGGTGACGGTGGGAGCGACATGCACTGGCTACGCGGGTGTCGCCTTGCCCGGAGTGCCTGTCGCGGAGGGCCTCGCTGAGTCGAAGGAGTTCTTCCTCGGTCAGATGGACAAGATCACGCTGACGATTGAGCAGGCGACCGAGTACTTCGCCGGGATTGAGGGCCAGCCGTCAGTCGGGCTGCTGCACAATCTCTGGAAGGTGGCCAAGCGCCAGCAGGATCGCGACTCCGGCGCTGCGAGTCCCGGGCAGCTCCCGCTCCAGCCCGTGCTGGTGACCCGTCAACTGGCGACGACCTTCCTGCCCGTGATGACCTACTACCGCGACATGATGTTTCTCTACGGCGCCCTGCGACCTGCGGCGAAGGAACTCATTGGCAAGTCACCTCAGGCGCGCTCGGAGGCGGCCCTTGCCGACCAGAGGATCTTTGGAGAGAGCAGCCGCTGGACCGTGGCGGGTGCCTTCGGCTATCACCGGATCCCTGATGTTCCGCCGGGCACCTTCGCCTACGTCGGCGGCGACGGCAAGCTCTACAAGGTAGTCCCGGGCGAAGGCAAGGGCACGCCTCTCAGCGCCACTGTCCTCATGGATATCGGTGATCGGATCTCGCGCTACGGCTACAACGCGGATGTGATGGCGAAGAACCCGGCCCTTCTGCCGCACAGCGGCCGCTTCGGCGTGTGGGAGAAGGTCAAGCACCGCACCTACAAGGAGTACTCCTACGGAAAGTACGCCATTTGCGCTGGCGTCGGTGGATTCGGATGTCCTGGGTCGAAAAATCCCGGCACTCGTACGGAGACATTCGAGATCGGCCATCCAGATGCCGTGGGCACGAAGGACAAGTACGGCAACGTCATGAAGATGCGCTGGGCCCCCATGCAGATCCTGTCCGTGCCGGCGACCTGGGCGCGCCTTCTCAACCGGGAGATCGGTGGCTACGGCTGCGGCTCCGTGGCGTCGCTCAAGGGGGAGCCGCCCTACGGCGTGTGGAACGTCCAGTTCTTGGAGACGTTCCGCCGAACGGTCGAGAACAGGCACGCGATGTTCGAGTGGGACTACGTCAACTACGGCGACGGTCCTTACAGGTGTGTCGGCCCGGGCGTATACCTGACCCAGTCCCGCGGTGAGCCCTTCAGCGTCGTCGACAAGGGGAAGCCCGCCGGCATCCTCGTGAAGTAGGAGGGTGACGCACTAGCCTCGACGCATGCGCTTCGCCGGATTCCCCGCGGAGGGCTTCGCCTTCTACGAGCAGTTGGCTGCGCACAACACCAAGGCCTGGTGGGCAGAGCACAGGTCGACGTATGACGCCTGCATCAAGGCGCCCATGACGGCGCTGCTCGCCGAGCTCGAAGGGGAGTTCGGCGAGGGCAAGGTCTACCGCCCGT
>CAZLNF010000297.1:0-2049 GCA_964560885.1 uncultured Actinomyces sp.
CCATCTCCCCCATCTGCCGCACGATGTCGTAGGGGAAGGCGTGCGCCTCGTAGAGGTCGCCGATGACCGGCGCGATGACATCCTGGGCGAAGGCCGCGACCGACTTCTGCAGGTCGACGTACTCACTGGGCAGACGGTGATCCATTACTGCTCCTCCTGGTGGGCGCGGGCCGTGACGACGCGCGAGGGACTGGGGCGGCCAAGACGACTCTCCAGCCAGCACGTGGTGTCGATGAGTCTTGCGAGATCGACGCCATGCTCGATGCCGAGCCCATCGAGCATGTAGACGAGATCTTCTGTCGCGAGATTGCCGGTGGCCGCGTGCGCATAGGGACAGCCGCCCAGACCCCCGGCAGATGCATCGACAGTGGTGATGCCTTCGCGCAGGGCGGCGAGGGTGTTGGCGAGAGCCTGGCCATAGGTGTCGTGGAAGTGCACGCCAATCTCATCGAGGGGTACGCCGGCACCAACGATTCGGCGCACGAGATCCCCCACCTGACCCGGGGTGGCGACCCCGATGGTGTCGCCCAGGCTGATCGCGTCGCAGCCGAGGTCACGCAGGCGCAGGGCCGCGGCCACGACCTGCTCAGCCGGCACCGCACCCTCCCAGGGATCCCCGAAACACATCGAGAGGTAGCCGCGCACGGGCAAACCCTCCTCCCGAGCACGCGAGACGACGGGCTCGAACATCTCCCACTGCGCATCAAAGCCACGAC
This sequence comes from uncultured Actinomyces sp., assembly GCA_964560885.1. Classification (GTDB taxonomy): domain Bacteria; phylum Actinomycetota; class Actinomycetes; order S36-B12; family S36-B12; genus Mxb001. The sequence goes on from CAZLNF010000297.1 coordinate 717, forward strand.
CGAGATTGCGCTGAGCAAAGGTCTCGGTCGCGCTGGCGAAGATCGCAATGTCGGTGGCCCCGCAATCAAGCGCTGACTCCAGGCCGCGCAGGTTGGGCACGAGCACGGGATAGCGCACGCCCTCGCGGCGCGTGATGCCTGCCATCACCTCACGCGCATCGGCAAGCTGCGGCACGCGATCCGGTCGCACGAAGCTCGTGGCCTCAACGATGCCGAGCCCCGCCGCGCTCAATCGATCAATGAACTCGACCTTGGTCTGCGTGTCGATCACGCATGACTCGTTCTGCAGTCCGTCGCGGGGACCGACCTCCCAGATCGTCACGCGAGCTGGCAGGGAGGGATCGGGCACGACCATGGGCAGGGTCATGGCACCTCCTCCAGCTGAAGCTCCACGAGCACGGCATCGAGCGGCACGCGTGCGCCGGGAGACGTGCTCACCGACGTCACTGTGCCACGCCCGGGAGCACGCACGGTGTGCTCCATCTTCATCGCCTCGACCACGACCAGCGACATGCCCTCCTCGACGATGTCGCCAACCGCCACATCCACGGTGATGACCGCCCCCGGCATGGGGCTGCGGGCCGCCCAGTGGCCCGCGAGGCGGGCGTCCGCAGCGCGCACCGGCCGCCGGTCGCGCGGGCGTCTGGCTTCGAGCACGTGATGACGACCGTCGGCGTGAAGCCACAGGCGATCGCCGTCGAATCCGGCCCCGTCCACGTCCCCGGGTGCGACGTCACGGCCATCGACACGGACAGCAATCTCCTCGCCGCCGACAGCGAGCGTGACCGGGAGCCCAGCCACATCCCAGTGCTGCTCCGCCGCGCCGCCCAGGCGCCAGGAGTCCCCCGCCTGCCAGAGGTCATCACGGACAGGAGCTACCAGCGTCAGTGCGCCCGCCGCGATGACGTCGGTGCCCGCCACCACCTCGCGCGGCACCCGACCGTCGAGCAGCGACGTGTCCATGTCGCCACTGCGCACCCGATCATCGTCGAGGAGGTCCGCCAGGTCGTCGATGTTGGTGGTCACCCCGAGGCAGATGGTCTCGCGCAGGGCCCGCTGCAGACTGGCGAGCGCCTCCTCGCGCGTCGCCGCATGAGCGATCACCTTGGCGAGCATCGGGTCGTAGTAGGACGTCACGCGATCACCCGTGGCCACACCCGAGTCGACACGGGCATCAGCGGGCTCGCGCCACAGGGAGATCTCGCCTCCGGTGGGCAGGTAGCCGCGCAGGGGATCCTCGGCGTAGACGCGTGCCTCCACGGCGTGACCGCGCAGCACGATGTCCTCCTGGCGCAGCCCCAGTGGCTCACCCGCCGCGATCAGCAACTGCTGC
>CAZLNF010000298.1:0-2047 GCA_964560885.1 uncultured Actinomyces sp.
GGGACGCCACCCTCGGACGAGAGGCCGAGGACCCCTCCGGGTGGAGGGGACCGGTGCCGCCCCCACACCTCTCGAGATGAGAAGAAGAGGACACCCATGGCACGTCTGGTAGGCGTCGACCTGCCCCGCGACAAGCGGATGGCCGTCGCGCTGACATACATCTACGGGGTCGGCCGCTCGCGCGCCGCCGAGGCGCTGGCAGATACCGGCATCAGCCCCGACCTGAGGGCTCGCGACCTCACCGACGACCAGGTCATCGCCCTGCGCGACTGGATCGAGGCCAACCTGCGCGTCGAGGGTGACCTCCGCCGCGAGGTCGCATCCGACATCCGCCGCAAGATCGAGATCGGCTGCTACCAGGGCATCCGGCATCGCCGCGGCCTGCCCGTCCACGGACAGCGCACGCACACGAACGCTCGCACCCGCAAGGGTCCCCGCAAGACCGTCGCCGGCAAGAAGAAGGCCGGCAAGAAGTAGTCCGCGGGTCTGCGCTTCCGGCGATCGCCGGAGACCAGCGGACCGATGACCTCAGGAGTAAAGCGAATGCCCCCCAAGACCGGAGCAAAGCCGGGCGCCAAAAAGGTGCGCCGCAAGGAAAAGAAGAACATCGCCCATGGACAGGCTCACATCAAGAGCACGTTCAACAACACGATCGTCTCCATCACCGACCCCAGTGGTGCCGTGATCGCCTGGTCCAGCTCGGGCCAGGTCGGCTTCAAGGGCAGCCGCAAGTCGACGCCGTTCGCGGCTCAGCTTGCCGCCGAGTCCGCCGCTCGCCGCGCCATGGAGCACGGCATGCGCAAGGTCGATGTATTCGTCAAGGGTCCCGGCTCCGGCCGCGAGACCGCCATCCGCTCCCTCCAGGCCACCGGCCTCGAGGTGGGCTCGATTCAAGACGTCACCCCGGTCCCCTTCAACGGGTGCCGCCCTCCCAAGCGCCGCCGCGTCTGAGAATGGAGAACTGACACACCATGGCTCGTTACACCGACGCGGACTGCAAGCGCTGCCGACGCGAGAAGACCAAGCTCTTCCTCAAGGGCTCCAAGTGCGAATCCCCGAAGTGTCCCTTCGAGAAGCGCCCCTACCCGCCCGGCCAGCACGGCCGTGGCCGCTCGAAGGACAGCGAGTACCTGCTGCAGTTGCGTGAGAAGCAGAAGGCGACCCGCATCTACGGCGTGCTCGAGAAGCAGTTCCGCAACTACTACGAGGAAGCCCATCGTCGCTCCGGCAAGACCGGCGACAACCTCATGCGGATTCTGGAGTCACGTCTGGACAACGTCGTCTACCGCGCGGGCTTCGCCAAGTCCCGTGACATGGCGCGCCAGCTCGTGTCCCACGGCCACTTCACCGTCAATGGCCACAAGGTCGACATCCCGTCGTACCGCGTGCAGGCCAACGACATCATCGAGGTGCGCCCCGGCTCACGCGAGATGACGCCCTTCGTGGTGGCTCACGCCGAGATCGGCGAGCGTCCGGTGCCGGCGTGGCTCGAGGTCATCCCGTCGCAGATGCGGATCCTCGTCCACTCGCTGCCGTCACGCCAGGTCATCGATACCCCGGTCCAGGAGCAGCTCATCGTCGAGCTCTACTCCAAGTAGTCGCTTTCTTCCCCCAAAACCCGACGTCATATAGCGGTCGTCGCCGAAAGGACACCACGTGCTCATCACGCAGCGCCCCATCCTCACCGAGGAGCCCATCAGCGAGTTCCGTTCTCGCTTCGTCCTCGAGCCCCTCGAGCCGGGTTTTGGGTACACCCTGGGCAACTCCATGCGCCGCACGCTGCTCTCCTCGATTCCGGGTGCTGCCGTCACGAGCATCCGCATCGATGGCGTGCTTCACGAGTTCACCACCATCCCGGGCGTCAAAGAGGACGTCACCGAGCTGATCCTCAACATCAAGCAGCTCGTCGTTTCCTCCGATCATGACGAGCCCGTGGTCATGTACCTGCGCAAGCAGGGCCCTGGCGCGGTCGTGGCTGCGGACATCGCGCCTCCCGCGGGCGTCGAGGTCCACAATCCCGACCTCCACATCTCCACGCTCAACTACA
>CAZLNF010000299.1:0-2034 GCA_964560885.1 uncultured Actinomyces sp.
AGGTCCTCGTCCGAGAGTCGGTGAGCGATGAGGACGAGGCCTTCTACTCGCGACTCGAGAAGCCGCGTGATCTCCGTGCGCTCCGTCACCGGGTCAGCGTTGCCGGTGACTAGGAGGGTGGAGTAGTCGTGGCTGCGCACCGCCTCCTGTACGCCGTCGAGGATCTCGGCGAAGACGGGATTGTGCAGGTCGAGGATGTGTACGCCGATCGTGTGCGTGCGCTGGCGCACCAGACTGCTCGCCGTGCGATTGGGGCGGTATCCGAGCTCATCGGCCGCCGCGAGGATTGCGTCGCGGCTCGCAGGCGCGACCTTGGGAGACCCCTGCAGCGCCAAAGACACGAGCGACTTGGAGACACCGGCTCGCGCAGCGACGTCGTGCAGTGTGGGTCGACGACTGACGGATGCCGTCACGTCACCCGACCTCGGACATGTGCACGACGCGGCCCTCTCGAGCGGACACCTCGCAGGCGATGGCTGCCGCCAACGCAGCGCGTGAGGAATCCGGCGGGCAGGGGTTCGCGCGCTCCCCTCGCACGAAGTCGACGAATGCACTCGTCTCTGCGGTGAAGGCCGCACGGAAGCGATCCATGAAGCCGAAGTACGGCGTGACGGTGTCGGGGTCGATACCCCCGAGGTAGGCCGGCAGGATCTCCGGCTCGACACCGGCCTCCGCCGCACGGATCGGCACGCGGTGGTCAAGGCCGGCCGAGATCGAGTCAAGGGACCCGAAGGCCTCCATCCGGATGTCATGGCCCACCGGATCGTGCCGCGTCCCGCTGATGAGCACGGGCACACCACTTTCCAGCGTGAGATGCACAGCGACGACATCGTGATCGTCAGCGGCGGCGTAATCCGGATGGTGACGCACCGTGCCGGTGGCGTAGACGCTCGCGATCTCGGCGTCGCCCAGCCATCTTGCCAGATCGAGGTCGTGCACAAGCATGTCGCGGAATGTCCCCCCGCTGCCGGCGATGTAGTCCGCACTCCCCGGCGTCATGTCATGCGCGGTGAGCGTCATCGTGTAGAGCACACCGAGCCGACCTGACTCGATCGCCTCGCGAATACGGCGTATGCCGACATCGAATCGCCGCTGAAAGCCGATCTGCATGGGCGCATTGGCCGACATTGCAATCAGTGCATCCGTCTCCTGCAGCGTCATGGCAAGCGGCTTCTCCACCAGCAGCGGCTTGCCGCGCTGGGCGAGGGCGGCGATGAGATCGGCATGGGTATCGGTGGCCGTCGTCACGGCATAGGCATCTGCCTCGGGCCAGTCGCCCCAGGGGCTGACCGTGCCGCCCACGCGAGCCGCCAACTCCTCGGCCCGGGTGGCGTTGCGGTTGGTGATGACGATCTCGTCGACGCGGCCGTCGGCGGCGAGATCCTCGGCCCGGATGACGCCCATGCGCCCGGCCCCCACGACGACGATTCGCATCGGCAATCCCCTTCTCGCTCGCGCAACCTGAGGTGCACGCTGAACTTTGGGTGGAAAGTGCCCTCCTCGGGCCTGATCTACCCAAAGTTCGGCCTGCCCGGAGGTCCGGGAGCCGCTTGCCCCTCGCAGGGGAGTGTGCCACGATTTGCCTCAGAATTGGAACGTTCCAATCCGTAGCGCGGCGAGTGGCGGCGTGGCGGCACTCCGACCGTTCCGCACGTCCTCGCGGCACATCTCGCTGCACGACCACCGGGAGATCCATGTCCACCTTCCTCGACCGTGTCGCCAGCGCCCCGATCTCCTGGGGCATCTGCGAGGTCCCGGGCTGGGGGGAGATGCTCCCCACGCCTCGCGTGCTCACCGAGATGTCCGGACTCGGCCTGCCGGCCACGGAGCTCGGAGCGCCCGGCTTCCTCCCCACGTCGCCCGAGGACGTCAAGGCCGAACTCGCGAAGTACGACATGACGCTCATCGGCGGATTCACCCCGGTCGTGCTGCACGACCCCGCGATGCGCGAGTGGTCCATCAACGAGGCACGCCGTGTCGCCGATCTCTTCCAGCGCGCGGGCGCGACGGAGTTCATCTCCGCGATCGTCATGG
>CAZLNF010000300.1:0-2030 GCA_964560885.1 uncultured Actinomyces sp.
CGTTCCACAGGCTGCTCACCGTGATGCCCTTGGGCAGGTCGACGCGCCAGTGCTTATCGGTCGTCGACTGCGTGGAGACGATCACGTCACTGCAGTAGCCCGCGCCCCAGTCGCTGGTGACGATGGGAGTCGCGACGACACCCTCGGTCACGCCGGGCATGCCAGGACCGGGAGTCGGCGTGGGAGTCGGCGTAGGCGTCGGCGTCGGCGTGGGCGTGGGCGTCGGTGTCGGTGTCGGGGTCGGTGTCGGCGTCGGCGTCGGCGTACTGCCCGAGCCATCCAGCGTGACGTCGGAGCACGAGTAGAACGCCTCAGGGGAGTCGCTGCGCTGCCAGACGGTGTAGAGGATGGCCCGGCCGTCGCGCTTGGGCAGGTTCATGCGCAGGGTGGCGGTCGCCTCGCGCGCCCGAGGACCGGAGTCGTGGACGAGCTCGAGGTCGGCCCAGCGCAGGCGTTGCGTGGTGGGATCGAAACCCTCGCGCGTGATGAAGACCTGGTAGTACTGCGTCGCGTGCGGGGCCGACGAGGTCCACGTGAGCGTGTACTTGCCGTCGGCGTCGGGCTTGAGGTTCGTCGTCTTCCACTGGGCGGAGGGTCGATCGAAGATCGCGTACTTCTCACGCCCCGCGGAGCACAGCTGGCCGTCGGGGATGATCTGCCGGTGCTGACCTGCGGCAGCACCCTGATTGATCTCGTTCCAGTCGTAGAGGGCCTGCGGGCTGGTGCGCCATGCCTCAGCGCACAGGGGTGACGTGCGATCGCCGTAGAAGCACTCCCAGATGCGCGAGGACGGATTCGACATGGATCCGTGAGCCTGCGCGGGTCCTGCGCCCACCCCCACGGCGGTGAGCATCGCCGCGACGATGCTGAACGATCCGATGAGGGCGGTGCCGGCGCGCCGTGAGCGCAGGGCGGTCTTCACGTGAATCTCCTGTCCTGGGCATGTCATGCACGTTTGTGCACACCCGAGTGGACTTCCACCCTCCCGACCGGGTTCCCGGGATTGCCACTTGAGAGGCGCCTTCCCAGGGGTTTCTCACGAAGCCCTCAGCAAAACTCATCCGTTCGGCTGACACGGCCTCACCACATGGGGGACATCTGCGGATCCGCATAGACTGCCCCTGTGGCGCGCGGTGACGGCAGGCTCACGCACGATCTGGACCCGCAGGAGCGGGGACCTCAGGATGCCTGCGGTGTCTTCGGTGTCTGGGCCCCCGGTGAGGACGTCGCCAAACTCACCTACTTCGGCCTCTATGCCCTGCAGCACCGCGGACAGGAGTCAGCCGGCATTGCCGTGAGCGATGGCCGCCACATCGTCGTCTACAAGGACATGGGCCTCGTGTCGCAGGTCTTCACCGAGGCGAGCCTCGAGTCCCTGCAGGGCCATCTCGCGATCGGTCACACGCGCTACTCCACGACGGGCTCAAGCTGCTGGGACAACGCGCAGCCGACCTTCCGCGCCACCGCCACCGGGCACCTCGCGATCGCGCACAACGGCAACCTCACCAACACCCCCGAGCTCGCCGAACGTGTTGCGGCGCTTGAGTCCGATCGCGGAGAACTGCCGCTCGGCACACCCAAGCCCACGCGTGCGACCTCCGACACCGAGCTCGTGACCGCGCTCATCGCCGCGCATCCCGATGTCTCGCTCGAGGTGGCCGCCATGGCTGAGCTACCCAAGCTCCAGGGGGCCTACTCACTCGTCTTCATGGACGACACGACCCTCTACGCCGCCCGCGATCCCCAGGGAATCCGACCTCTCGTCCTCGGCCGACTCGAGCGCGGGTGGGTGGTCGCCAGCGAGACCGCCGCACTCGACATCGTCGGAGCGGCGTACGTCCGCGAGATCGAGCCGGGCGAGCTCATCGCCATCGACGAGCACGGCCTGCGCGCACACTGCTTCGCGAAGCCGGAGCCGAAGGGCTGCCTCTTCGAGTTCGTCTACCTCGCGCGACCCGACACGACGATCTCGGAGCGCAGCGTGCAGGCCACGCGCGTCGACATCGGCAAGCGTCTCGCGCGCGAGCATC
>CAZLNF010000301.1:0-2024 GCA_964560885.1 uncultured Actinomyces sp.
CGCAGGTGCTCGCCGAGCTCCTGGCTCCGTCGCGGCCCGGCTTCTGGGACATCTATCCGGTGTCGACCGCGGTCAACTCGGTGCGCAACCAGGGCCCTGACCTGGTCCGGCCGCTCGAGGGATCGGGCGGGGAATAGCGGGTTGCTCGAGGGCGTTGGGGGAATCGTGCTGACCGGTCAGGCGTCGATGCCCCCCGTGGAGGGGCTCCCCGTCGTCCGGGCCGATCTCGGGCCCGCGGGTGTCGGCGTACCCTCGGCAGTGATGGATGAGTCCCAGGTCGATGCCGCGGTAGCCGCGAGCACGGAGACCGACGAGGAGCGCAACGCGCGCTTCGAGCGCGATGCACTTCCCTACCTGGACCAGCTCTATGGCGCTGCGCTGCGCATGACCCGCAACCCGGCCGATGCCGAGGACCTCGTGCAGGAGACCTTCGTCAAGGCCTTCGCGGCCTTCGATTCCTTCACCGAGGGCACCAACCTCAAGGCGTGGCTCTACCGCATCCTCACCAATGCCTTCATCAACACCTATCGCAAGAAGCAGCGGCAGCCGTTGCAGACCGGCACCGATGACCTGGACGACTGGCAGATGCGCCACACCCAGGCATACGCGACGGGGGAGTTGCGATCTGCAGAGGCCGAGGCGCTGGATCGGCTTCCCAACGGCGTGATCAACGACGCGCTCGCAGCGCTGCCCGAAGAGCGGCGCATGGCGGTCTACCTCGCCGATGTGGAGGGCTTCTCCTACCAGGACATCGCCGACATCATGGACACGCCCATCGGCACGGTGATGTCGCGCCTCCATCGCGGCCGCAAGCAACTGCGCACATCGCTCGAGGAATACGCCATCGCCGAGGGCTACCTCGTCCCCGAGGGAGGGGGATCGTGATGGATCCATCGTCCTCGGATGGCTGCGCTCCCTGCACCTGCGGCGATGCGCTCTCCCGTGTCTACGACTACCTCGACCAGGAACTCGACCTGGCCTCGTCGGCGGCCATCGCGGCGCACTTGGACGCGTGCCTCGACTGCGCTGAGCAGTACCGACTCGAGCAGGTGGTCAAGGCGCTCGTCCAGCGCACCTGCTGTGAGGATCGAGCCCCCGAGGAGCTGCGGATCCGGATCGTGGCCCGCATCTCCGAGGTGCGGATCACCTACCGCCGCCAGACCTGACCCCTGGAGGCGGGCCGATGCCCCTCTCGCTCGGGCGGCGACGTGTGCCACGATGGGCTCCCCATTGACCCTTAGGGCCCACTGACCCTTCGGGATTGACCCTCGGGAGTTGACATGAGCAAGCGTGGCCGCAAGAAGAAGGCTCGTAAGAAGAGCGGCGCCAACCACGGCAAGCGCCCCAACTCCTAGCCGATGGCCGCGGAGATCCGCGCGGAGATGGTCGCCCAGGTCCACTCCATCCTGGTCGAGCCCGGCGGCGATGTCGCTGTCGGCGACACCGTGCTTCTCCTCGAGTCGATGAAGATGGAGATCCCGGTGATCGTCGAGTCAGCGGGGACCGTCCTAGATATCCCCGTGCGCCCGGGTGACGTCGTGCACGAGGGCGACCTCCTCGTCACGCTGTCTCTCGCGGCAGGCTGATGCCACTGTCCTACGTCGTCACATCGGATGACACTGCCCTCGCGCTCGGCAGTGGCGATGTGACTGTGCTTGCGACCCCCCGCCTCATCGCCTGGCTCGAAGCGGCGACCGTCGATGCGTGCCCTGACCTTGCGACTGACGAGACAAGCGTGGGCACGCGGGTAGATATCGAGCATCTCCTCGCCTCTCCGCTCGGCGCCCGCGTCGACACGACGGCGGAGCTCATCCATCGCGACGGTCGTCTCCTGCGCTTCGCTGTGACGGCGCACCACGATGTCGGCGACGGCCCCGTCCTCATCGCCCAGGGCCAGGTGACGCGGGTCGTCGTACGCCGCGAGCCCTTCCTGGCACGGGTCGGAGCCGATCTCGTCATCCGTGAAGCGCTGCCGGAGGAGCTCCCCGCGGTGGGTGAGCTCCGCGTGGCGGCCTACGTCGCCG
>CAZLNF010000302.1:0-2023 GCA_964560885.1 uncultured Actinomyces sp.
CGCACCCGGCACTCACACCTCTCCCGGTCGACATCCGCGACGTAGACGCGGTCACCGCGGCGATCGATTCCCATGCGCCCGCCCAGGGGATCGACGCTGTCGCCAACGTCGCCGGGGTCTACCCGCCGACGACCCTCGAGACCTACACCGAGGACCTCTACCGGCGGATCTTCGACGTCAATGTCTACGGACTGCTCAACGTCACGCGCGCCGCGCTCCCCCACATGGCGGCGGGTTCAGCCATCGTCAACTTCGCGTCCGTCGATGCGTTCACCGTGTCGCCTGGACAGTTGCTCTACGGCGCATCCAAGGCTGCCGTCGTCATGCTCACCAAGGAGCTTGCTCTCGAGCTCGCCCCCCGCGGCATCCGCGTCAATGGCATCGCACCCGGCTGGGTCGATACGCCGGGCAACGCCGCGACCGGTCGCATGGCCGAGGCAGCGAAGTCGATCCCCCTCGGCCGCGTCGCGCAGCCCTCAGAGATCGCCGAGTGGGTGTGGATCCTCACCGGATCGGGTGCTGCCGGCTTCATGGACGGCGAGACCATCGTCATCTCCGGCGCGGATGTCATGCGATGAGCCTCGAGCCCCTCCCCGAGCTCTCCACCTCCGAACTTGTGGCCCAGCGCATCCGCGATGCCATCCTCGACGGGGCAATGCGGCCCGGGGACCGCCTCGTCGAGGCAGACATCGCTGCCGAACTCGGCGTCTCGCGCGGCCCCGTGCGCGAGGGCATCCGGCTCCTGGCCGGCGAGGGACTCGTCGTGCTCCGACGCAATCGCGGGGCGGTCGTCACCTCTCCGACCTTCGAGGACGTGCTCGAGGTCTATGTCCTGCGCCTGAGCCTGGGACTGCTCGCCATCCATCACGCGATGCAGCTGGACGCCGCCACGGCTCCGGAGTTCGCCGATGTCGAGCTGCTCCTGCGCCGTCTGCACGACCCCGAGGTGCAGGCTGACCCCCTGCTCATGATGCAAGCGGACCTTCAGTTCCAGTCAGCGCTCTTCGACCTCAGCGGCCTACCGCGCGTCACGGCTGTGCTCGATCAGACCGCCCGGGATATCCCCGTCTTCGTCAAGGTGCTCGGCATTACCTACGACGACGTCGACCACGCTGCCCTCGTCCAGCGACATGAGCGCCTCATGGTCGCTGTCCGCGCACGTCACCGCACCGATGCTGAGCACGCCTGGCGCGAGCACGTGCGCCTCACCGTGGGCGAGTTCGCCCGCGGCTACCCCGATGCCCAGCTCGACGGCATCTTCGACCTCCCCCTCATGCATCACGTCCTCGACCATCACGAACACCTGGGGTGACCATGACTCGCTACTGCATCATCGGCGCCGGACCCGCCGGCCTCGCTGCACTCAAGGCCATGCTCGATGCCGGTCACGACGTCGACTGCTTCGAGCAGTCCGACACCATCGGTGGTCACTGGAATCACGACTACGACGCGCTCCACCTGATCACCTCGCGACAGGTGACGGGCTTCGAGGGCTTCCCCATGCCCGAGCACTGGCCGCTCTTCCCCCACCGCGACCAGATGCTGGAGTACTTCCACCTCTACGCCGACGAGTTCGATCTGCGTCGCCACATCACCTTCAACACCCCGGTCGACCGAGTCGAGCCTCTGCCCACCGACGGGCCCGTGGGCTCCGCCGGCTGGTCGGTGACGACTGCCGATGGAGCGCAGCGCGAGTACGACGGGGTCCTCGTCGCCAACGGCCACCTGCGCGACCAGAAGATCCCCGAGGTGCCCGGCACCTTCACCGGCAAGCAGATTCACTCCGGCTCCTACCGCAACACCGGGGATATCCAGGGTCGTCGCGTGCTCGTGATCGGCTCGGGCAACTCCGGGTGCGACCTCGCCGTCGATGCTGCCCAGGCTCACTTCGACACGCACATCGTCATCCGTCGCGGCCACCACTTCCAGCCCAAGACCTTCTTCGGCAAGCCGCGCTCTGAGCTCGCGTGGATGCAGGAGTTCACCTTCGAGGAGCAGGACCTCCTCGCGCGCCTCATGATGC
>CAZLNF010000303.1:0-1998 GCA_964560885.1 uncultured Actinomyces sp.
CGGAGTTCGTGCAGGCCATCAAGCTCTCGATGGACATGGTCGGTCGCTACGGCGGCCCCTGCCGCCCGCCGCGCCTGCCGCTCACCCCCGACCAGGAGTCGGTCGTGCGTGCCGCGACGCAGGCTGCCATCGACGCAGGCCTCACGACGGCCTGACATGCGCGCCAAGCGTGTCCTCCACGCGGTCGACTCCCACACCGAGGGGATGCCGACACGCGTGGTGGTCGGGGGAGTGGGTGTCGTGCCCGGGGCCACCATGGCCGAGCGGCGCGTGCACCTCATGGAGCACATGGACGACCTGCGCACGCTGCTGATGTACGAGCCGCGCGGACATGCGGCGATGAGCGGCGCGATCCTGCAACCGCCGTCGCGACCCGATGCCGATTGGGGCGTGCTCTACATCGAGGTCACCGGGTGCCTGCCGATGTGCGGGCACGGCACGATCGGTGTCGCGACCGTGCTCGTCGAGACTGGGATGGTCGAGGTCACCGAGCCGGTGACGACGATCAGGCTTGACGTGCCGGCCGGGCTCGTGGTCGCCGAGGTCGCCGTCGAGGATGGCGAGGCCCGGGCGGTGACGATCCGCAATGTGCCGTCCTTCGCCTACGGCCTTGACCTCGCAGTCGATGTCGACGGGATCGGCCGCGTGGCCTACGACATGGCCTTCGGCGGCAACTTCTACGCCATCGTGGAGTCCGAGGCACTCGGCGTGGAGTTCAGCCGCGACAACGCCGACGCCATCAAGGATGCCGCCATGCGCCTTATGGCGGCGATCAATGAGGCGGACTCACCCGTCCACCCGACCGATCCCTCAATCCGCGGGTGCAAGCACGTGCAGGTGCTCGCGCCCGGCTCGACCGCGCAGCACTCCCGCCACGCCATGGTCATCTCGCCGGGGTGGTTCGACCGGTCTCCATGCGGCACTGGCACGTCGGCGCGCATGGCCCAGCTGCACGCCCGCGGTGAGCTGCCCCTCGACACGGACTTCATCAACGAGTCCTTCATCGGCACGCACTTCGTCGGCCGTCTCGTCGAGGAGACGAGGGTCGGCGACTTCCCCGCGGTCGTGCCGACGATCACCGGTCGCGCGTGGATCACCGCGACCGCGCAGTACATGCTCAGCGATGACGACCCCTTCCCCGCGGGCTTCCTCCTGTGAGTGCCGTGCCCGAGGGCCTGCCTTCGCTCGGCGATCGACTGAGCCTGCGCGAGCGGGTCGCCGTATCCCTGCGCGGTGCTCTTGTCTCGGGGCGCATGATCCCCGGCGTCACCTACTCCGTGCCGGCGCTCGCCGAGCAGTTCGGGGTCTCTGCGACCCCCGTGCGCGAGGCGATGCTCGACCTCGTCAACGAGGGAATCGTCGCGCCCGTCCCCAACAAGGGCTATCGCGTCGTGGAGCTCTCCGATGCCGAGCTCGACCAGATCAGCGAGCTTCGGCGCCTGCTCGAGGTGCCGACGGTGGGTGACCTCGCGGGAGCGCTCAGCCCCGCCGCCGTCAAGCACTTGCGCGCGCTGGCTCGGCGCGTGCGCGAGAGCGCCCTAGACGCCGACGTCGTGGCTTATGTGGAGGCCGATCGCGAACTGCACCTGGCGCTGCTCGGCGAGTCCGGCAACCCGCGCCTGGTCGATCTTGTCGGGCGACTGCGCGACCAGAGCCGCCTCTACGGGCTCGAGCAGCTTGCCGCTGAGGGCGTGCTCGTGCAATCCGCTGATGAGCACCTCACCTTGATCGAGGCGCTCGAGTCCGGTGACCGTCGCGCCGCGGAGAAGGTCATGGCCCACCATCTCGATCACGTGCGCGGCATCTGGGCGCAGCAGCGCGAGGCCGGCGCATGATCGCCGACGTCGTCGTCATCGGAGCCGGCGTGGTCGGCGCGTGCTGTGCGCGTGCCTGCGCCGAAGCGGGGCTGAGTGTCATCGTGGTCGATCGCGGTGCGGTCGCGGGCGGCACGACCGGTGGGGGCGAGGGCAACATCCTCGTCTCCGACAAGGAGCCCGG
>CAZLNF010000304.1:0-1995 GCA_964560885.1 uncultured Actinomyces sp.
ACCTCGCCAGCGGGATGCCGGCCGACAAGCTCGTGCTCGGCATGCCGCTCTACGGACGCGGCTGGAGCGGGGTCACCCCCGGCGCCAGCGGCACCGGTCTGCACTCATCGGGCACGGGCGCATCCACGGGCACGTGGGAAGCGGGTGTCCTCGACTACGACGACATCAGGGCCAACTACCTGCCTCGGATGACCCGCTACTGGGATTCGGTCTCCAAGGTGCCCTACCTGTGGGATCCGGCGACCGGTGTCTTCATCTCCTACGACGACGCGCAGTCCATGCAGGCCAAGGCCCGCTACCTGGAGTCCCTCGGGCTCGGCGGCGTGATGCTGTGGGAGTTGAGCAGCGACCGTCAGGGCGTCCTCATCGATGCCCTCAATGCCGAGCTGAGGTAGCCGCACTCAGGCCTGTCGACCCCCCGTCCGCCATCGCGGATGGGGGGTCGTCGCTTCTCTGGGCGGTATTCGGGAAACGCGCACTTCCGATGCACGTTTATGAATCTCGCCGCGCGACGTACCCCTCCGTACCGGGACCGTGAACCCACGGCTTCCCCCCATCCTCACGGAGGACTCATGCGCACCGCGCGACGTACCACCGCCCTGCTTACCGCCCTGGTCGCCGCCGCTGCAGCGACCGTCACGGGGGTCGTGATCGCCGCACCGGCATCAGCCCACGGGTCGCTGTCCCTGCCCGCCTCCCGGATCTGGGACTGCTTCCACGGAGACCGCAGCTCACCCATGTGCGCAGCTGCGTGGCAGGCCAACCCGCAGGCGCTCTACGACTGGACCGAGGTCAACCAGCCGGCAGCCAACGGCAATCATCAGGCGCTGGTCCCGGACGGTCAGCTCTGCAGCGCGGGGCGCAGCAAGTACGCCGCCTTCGACACGCCCTCCACCCAGTGGAAGGCGACGAACCTGCGGCCCGATGCCGATGGCAAGTACACGCTGCGCTGGGAGTCCACGGCCCCCCACGCGACGCGCTACTTCCGCGTCTACCTCACCAAGGCCGGCTTCGACGTCACCAAGCCCCTGAAGTGGTCCGACCTCGAGCTCGTGCATGACACCGGCTTCCGCCCGCTGGAGCCGGTCACGACGATGCGCGTCGACATGCCTGCGCGCCAGGGCCGCCACATCCTCTACACCGTCTGGCAGCGCAGTGATTCGACCGAGGCCTTCTACTCATGCTCCGATGTCACCCTCGACTCCTCCGGCACGGTGACACCGACTCCGACGCCAACACCCACACCCACTCCGACTCCGACTCCTACGCCGACTCCTACGCCTACGCCGACGCCTACGCCCGCGACCGATATCGACTACCCGCTCAGCACCCAGGGCAATCGGATCATCGACGCTGACGGCGACACCGTCATCTGGCAGGGCGTCAACTGGTTCGGGCTCGAGACGTCCAACCAGGCACCCCATGGGCTGTGGACACGTGACTACAAGGACATGCTCAAGCAGATCGATGATCTCGGCTTCAACACCATCCGCGTGCCCTTCTCCCTTCAGGCGATGCGCGGCACAACCACCTCGGGAATCGACTACGGCGGCGGCCGCAATGCCGACCTACAGGGCAAGACCCCGCTGCAGGTGATGGACGCCGTCATCGCCGAGGCCGGACGCCTCGGACTCATGGTCATCCTCGACAACCACTCGCAGGCAAATGACGGGTTCATGGATGGCCTCTGGTACGGCCAGGCCGGCTTCACCGAAGACGACTGGGTCTCGACCTGGCAGATGCTCGCGACGCGATACGCAAATGACGACCACGTCGTGGCCTTCGATCTCAAGAACGAGCCGCATGGTGCCGCGACCTGGGGCACCGGCGGTGCCACCGACTGGCGCCGTGCCGCGGAGCGCGCAGGCAACGCCGTGCTCGCCCGCAACCCTGAGGTGCTCATCGTCGTCGAGGGGATCGAAGGCCCGGTCGCGGGCGGACAGCAGCTCGACCGGCACTGGTGGGGCGGCAACCTCGAGGGCGTGCGCAACAACC
>CAZLNF010000305.1:0-1985 GCA_964560885.1 uncultured Actinomyces sp.
TCGTCGAAGGGCACGCCGAGGATCTCGCAGATCACAGCCATGGGCAGGGGAGACGCCCAGTCGCGCACGAGGTCGACAGGTCGATCGCTCGGCAGCGCGTCGACCAGGCGTTCGGCGACGCGGTCCGCGGCATCACGCCACGACTGCATCACCCGATGGGTGAAGGCAGGCTGCACGAGCCTGCGGATGCGGGTGTGGTCGGCACCGTCCTTGGTGATGATCGCGTCGAGGAGGGGATCGATGCGGTCGGCGGGCGGCATGGGACCGAGCAGGATGGCCTCGAGGGGGTTGCGAGCCTCCGGGATGTCCGCGGAGGCATCAGGAGACTTGAGCACGGTCGCGCAGACGTCGTAGCTCGATGTGTAGAACATCCCGCCGCGGCTGCGCACGACCGGCTCGGTGCGCAGGCTGTCGGCAAACTCAGCGAGGTCATCGCATGTCTCGAGACGGCCACCGGGGTCGCCGAGCAGAGAGTAGGCGCGTGTGAGGGCCCAGAAGAGGCCGAGCGAGGCCCCGACGTGCGCTTCGCGCTTGAGGTCCACCATCCTCCGATACTAGGCGGGTGCCGGGAGATGCCCCACCCTCGGGCGCAAGGAGCGCTACGCCGGGAGGGTGCCGCGCACGACGCTGTCGGTGGAGTGCGTCGGGTCGCCGTCGTAGGGCTCCGCGGAGATGTCGACGACCGGGTAGTCGGCGAGAGATACGCCCGCGGGCAGCGGCAGGACCGCCTTCTCGTCAGGACCGAGCGTGCCGAGCGCGATCATCGACGACGAATCGGGCGCAAGCAGCCACACCTCGAAGTAGCCATCGGTCGCGGGCAGCCCGGTGACATCGACGGCGAGCATCTCGGTGCCGTCCACGACCTCGACGCTCGCGGTGCCTGCGGCGGAGTACGCCGCCAGGGGCTCGAGCGGCACGCTCGCGACGATCTCCGGGGGAGCGGAGCGCATCACAGAGGCGCCGATGACGCCACCCAGGACGACGCCGACAGCAGCGGCCAGGGCAATCCACGGTGCGGTGCGCCGACGCGAGCGCATCGGCACGACCGTGCCTGAGTCGGCCGAGATCTCCTCAGCGATCGCAGCCCAGACGTGATCAGGGGGAGACAGCAGCTCGTCGTCATCGAGGTCGCGGGCGACCTCGACGGTGGCGCGCATCGACTCCCAGTCACGACGGCAGGAATCGCACGTGACGAGGTGCAGGGCGTCGTCTGCGCTCGGCTGCTCGCCGAGCGCAATGAGTGAGAGCGTCTGGGGCTCACAGTGCGCCACGGTCCACCTCCCATCGATGACGCATGCGCTCAAGCGAGCGCCTGATATGGCTCTTCACTGTGCCGAGCGGGAGCTGGAGATGCTCGGCGATCTCGGCGTGGGTGAGCTGGTCGTAGAAGGCCAGCCGCATGATCGTGCCGGGAGGTTCGCCGAGCCGGCTCAGCTCGTCGGCGACGAGGATACGGTCGATCGCCTCGTCCACGGGGGCATCCCCGGAATCCGGGGGCGGCGTGTCGGTCGGGTCGGCCTGGCGGCTGCGGCGATCGAGGTGATCCGCAATGCGTCGGCGCGTGATCGTGAGGAGCCAGCCGGGCAGGCTCCCACGCTCCGGGTCGAAGGTTGCCCGGCCGCGCCACGCGGAGACGAAGACCTCTTGCGTGACATCGGCCGCCTCGTGGGAGTCGATGAGGACGCGACGCGCAGTCGAGTAGACGAGCGGAGACCAGCGCGAGTAGACGGCGGCGAACGTCGGCTCCCCGCCCGTGGGGAAGGCCGCGGCCAGGCGGGCGTCGGCGGCATCGGCGTCGAGGGCAGGGTCGGCGGGCTCGGCCGGGTCGACCAGGGCCATGACCGGTCGACCTCCCCTCCGCGCGGCGCGCTCGATATCGAGGAGCACCACCGTGTCCCCGCTCATCGAGTTTCCCCGAGATCATCCGCGCTGTCGACCGGGACGGCGGTCACGACGATGTTGTCGGTGTACTCCAGCGAGGCCGG
>CAZLNF010000306.1:0-1974 GCA_964560885.1 uncultured Actinomyces sp.
GCCGATCTCTTCCAGCGCGCGGGCGCGACGGAGTTCATCTCCGCGATCGTCATGGATCCCGACTGGTCCATCCCGCGCCCCCTTACTGCCGATGAGCGCAAGCACATGATGGAGATGTTCGGGATCATCGACGAGATCTGCGCCGAGCACGGACTCAATCAGGTACTGCACTCCCATGTGCAGACCGTGGTGGAGACCAAGGACGACATCGACATGGTGCTCGAGGGCTGCGATGTGGGCTTCTGCCTCGACACCGGGCACATGGCGATCGGCGGCCAGGACCCGGTTGAGTTCGCCAAGAAGGCGTTCGACCGCGTGGGCCACGTCCACCTGAAGGACGTCAACCTCTCCCTCGTCCCGCCGGTCCTCGCCCGCGAGAAGTCGATCATGGCCGCGACCCAGGAGGGGCTCTTCACCCCGCTCGGCCAGGGAGATGTCGATATCGCGGGCGTCGTCGAGGCCCTGGAGTCGCGCGGCTACGACGGCTGGTACGTCATCGAGCAGGACACCGCGATCACCGACGGTCTCCCCGCGGAGGGCGAGGGCCCGATCGCACAGGTCATCACGTCCATGGACTACCTGCGCGATGTCGTCGCGCCGCGCGTGAGCAAGTAGATGTCGATCCCGGAGGTCGTCACCGTCGGACGCGTCAGCGTCGACCTCTACGCGCAGCAGGAGGGTGCGAGCTTCCTCGAGCCGCAGACCTTCGCCAAGTCCGTGGGTGGCTCGCCCACCAACGTCGCCGTCGCCGCCGCGCGACTCGGACGTCGCGCCGCAGTCGTCACCAAGGTCGGCGAGGGAGCTCTCGGCGACTACGTCCGCGCGCAGCTCGCCTCCTGGGGAGTGGACACGGCGTACGTCGGGACCGGCGAGGGGCAGACACCGGTGGTGCTCGCCGCGCTCGACCCGCCCGAGGATCCGCAGATCGTCTTCTACCGCGGCACCGCAGCACCGGACACGCAGGTGACCACCTCCGACGTGCCCGTCGAGGTCATCCGCGAGTGCCCGGTGCTGTGGATCTCGTTTGGCGCGCTGGCCCAGGGCAGCACCGCCGACGCCTGCCAGGACTGGCTCGACCTGCGCGACCGGAGAGCCGAGGTCGTCCTCGACCTCGACTACCGACCGAGCATGTGGCCCGATCGCGATGCCGCGCACGAGGTTGCCCTCGCCGCCGTACGCCGCTCCACCGTCGTCGTCGGCAACCGCGTGGAGTGCGAGGTTGCGGTGGGCGAAACGGATCCTGACCGCGCCGCCGATGCACTGCTGGCTGAGGGCGTGCGCCTTGCCATCGTGAAGCGTGGCGGCGACGGCGTGCTTCTCGCGACCGTTGATGACCGCTGGACCATTCCGCCACTCTCGATCGATGTGCTCTGCGGGCTCGGCGCCGGTGATGCCTTCGGTGGCGCGCTCGTGCACGGACTGCTCTCGGGCTGGACGGCACCGGAGATCGGAATGTTCGCCAATGCCGCAGGCGCCTACGTCGCGACCAAGCTCACCTGCGCCGACGCTATGCCGACGATCGAGCAGGTGGAGGACATGATGGCCAGAGAGGATTCCTGATGCTGGATCGCGAGCACTACCGGGCCCTGTGCGACGCCCGCATCTTCGAGCCCGCGACACTGCAGCGCGCCCTGCGCGACCGGCCCCGCCGATCGATCGCTCGCGATGACGGAAACCTGCTCATCCTCGCGGCCGACCACACCGCGCGCGGCATGCTCGCGGTTGCAGGCGATCCGCTGGCGGTCGCCGACCGCTACACCCTGCTCGACAACCTCATGCGAGGCCTCTCCGTGCCCGGTGTGGACGGCGTCATGGCAAGTGCCGACATCCTCGAGGAGTTGGCCTGGCTGGGTGCCCTCGACGGGCACCTGGCGATCGGCACCATCAACCGCGGCGGCATCAAGGGCGCGCTGTGGGAGCTCGACGACCGGATCACGGCGTACGACCCCGATCACATCGCCTCGGCGGGCCTCG
>CAZLNF010000307.1:0-1973 GCA_964560885.1 uncultured Actinomyces sp.
CCATGTCGTACGTCGATTCGCAGGCCGTCGCCGACTACGCGCGAGATGGCGCGGTCGTCATCCGGGGCTGCTTCACGCCCGAGCAGGTCGACCTGGTCCGCGCAGGAGTCGCCCGCAACCTGGCGGAGCCGGGCCCGCTGGTCGCGGTCGCGAGCGAGGAGAGCGACACCGGCCGCTTCGTCGAGGACTTCTGCAACTGGCAGCGCATCCCGGAATACGAGGAGTTCATCCGCACCTCTCCGGCCGCCCATATCGCCCGCGAGCTCATGGAGAGCGAGCACGTGCGGCTCTACCACGACCACCTCCTCGTGAAGGAGGCCAAGACCAAGCAGCGCACGCCGTGGCACCAGGACCAGCCCTACTACAACGTCGAAGGCCGCCAGAACGTCTCGATGTGGATGCCGCTCGATCCGGTACCGCGTGAATCGACGCTGGAGTTCGTCGCGGGTTCGCACCTCGGGCCGTGGCTCATGCCGCGCACCTTCCGCGACGAGCAGGCCAAGTGGTTCCCCGAGGGCACGCTCGGCGAATTGCCGCGCATCGACGACGACCGCGATGCCTATCCGATCCTCGGCTGGCCGCTTGAGCCAGGCGATGCCGTGTGGTTCCACATGCTCACGCTGCACGGGGCGGCGGGGTCGCAGAGCCTACGTCGGGCATTCAGCCTGCGCTTCCTCGGTGACGACATGGTGCATGCGCCCCGCGCCTGGCGGACCTCGCCGGAGTTCGCGGGACTTGCTGACGAGTTGCCCGCGGGCGTGCCGATGGATCACCCGCTCTTCCCGGTGCTCGTGTGAAGGGCGCGTGGCGGTTCACTGCGGGCACCACACGTCTCGCCGTAGCTCTCACATGCACTGCCCTTGCATCGGTCGCCCTCACGACACCCGCCGCGATTGCACAGCCCCTCGAGGTCAGCGGGAGTGCCGGCCCGGTGCCCAGCGCCGTCGCGGTCGCCAATGATGGAACGACGGCGGCTGCAGGGTACGGCGCGCCCGATGTCGTGGCGCTCATGCCCCTGGAAGGCTTGGGGCTGAACGTGGCTCTCGGTTGCACGCCGGTCGATGTGGCCATCGCACCGGATGCGTCGTACGCGTGGGCTGTCTGCCAGGGCGACTCGCACATCCACGTCATCGATGTCGGCACGGGTGAGTTGGTGAGGGCGGGGATAGGCACCGTCAACACCGACGACATCGTCTACCTGCCCGACGTCAAACGCCTCGTCGTGGCCGACCTCGAGGGTGAGATCGTCGTCGTCAGTGCCACGAGCCTTGACGACTACGCGATCATCAAGCGCATCGCCACCCCGGACTTCTATCCGACGGTGCTCGCCCCCCTTCCTGACGGCAGTGGGACCTACGTCGTCAGCGATTCAGGGCGCCTCGCTTACGTCGACTTCGCGAGCGGAGCCGTAAAGGAACTCACGGCGCAGGGACCCGAGACGCTCCTTCTGTCGCTCTCCCTCGCACGGACGGGGACGCTGCTCTACGCCGGTGCGGTGATTGGCCCGAGTGACGTGACGCGCCGCTCGGCGGTCGTGGCGCTCGATCCGGCGACGGGTCGCGTGCGTCAGGTGCTACCGCTTGAGTTCACGCTTCCCGGCTTCACGAGCATCGCCGTGTCCACCGGCTATCGGAGTCTCAGCGTGGGCACCGGGCTCGGGGTCCTCGTCGATGGAGTGGAGACCGGTGCACTCGAGGTGGCACTCGACCCGCAGGGACGGATGGGCGCCGTCGTCGAGATGTTCCCCTACACGGCCTACGCCGCGGATGTGAGCCGTAGCGGGGACGGCACGTGGGCCGGTGTCGCGACCACGGACGCCACGGTGGTGGCCTCCGCTGTCGAAGACTCGCCCTATCCACCGCAGGTGACGGCGAAGGGCTCGCTCCGTGGCGCGATGCTGACGCTCTCCGGTGCGACAGGTGGGATGCGGCCGGGTGCGCGTGTCACGGTGCACATCAAGGACCTCACCAAGA
>CAZLNF010000308.1:0-1948 GCA_964560885.1 uncultured Actinomyces sp.
TCGCGCAATCCGCGGTCGACGGTCGGCACGATCACCGAGGTCTATGACTACCTCCGCCTGCTCTTCGCCCGCATCGGCAAGCCACATTGCCCGGAGTGTGGCAAGCCCATCGCCCGCCAGACCCCGGGCCAGATCGTCGACCGACTCCTCGAGCTCCCTGATGGGACGCGCTTCCAGGTGCTGAGCCCGGTCGTGCGCGAGCGCAAGGGGGAGTACGCCGATCTCTTCCGCCAGCTGCAGGCCCAGGGCTATGCGCGCGTGCGCGTCGATGGCGTGGTGCACGCGCTGGAGGACGTGCCCGCGCTCAAGAAGCAGGAGAAGCACACCATCGAGGTGGTGGTCGATCGGGCCGTGTCCAAGGCATCCGCCCGTCGGCGTCTCGCCGACTCCGTCGAGACGGCTCTGCGACTGTCGGGCGGCCTCGTGATCGCCGAATTGGTGGACCTGCCCGAGGGTGATCCAGGTCGGGAGCGGACGTACAGCGAGCACCTCGCGTGCCTCGACGACGACCTGTCCTTCGAGGAGCTCGAGCCACGTTCGTTCTCGTTCAACTCGCCGTTCGGCGCGTGTCCCGAGTGCACGGGCCTGGGGACGCGGATGGAGGTCGACCCCGAGCTGGTCGTGCCGGATCCGAGCCTCAGCCTCGACGAGGGAGCGATCGCTCCGTGGTCGGGCGGGCACGTCACCGACTATTTCCAGCGGCTGATCGAGGCTCTCGCCGATGAGATGGGGATCGACACCGCGACGCCCTGGTCCAAGCTCCCGGCCAAGGCGCGCAAGTCCCTCCTGCACGGCCACCCGACTGAGATCCACGTCCGCTACCGCAATCGCTACGGTCGACAGCGCAGCTACTACACGACATTCGAGGGCGTGGTGCCCTACGTCGAGCGACGGCACGCCGAGGCAGAGACGGACACCAGTCGGGAGCGCTTCGCGGGATACATGCGCGAGGTGCCCTGCGAGGCCTGCGGGGGTGCACGCCTCAAGCCCGTGAGCCTCGCCGTGACCGTCGGCGGGCGCTCCATCGCTGAGATCGCGGGCCTGCCCATCGGGGAGGCCGCTGAATTCCTCCTTGGTCTCACGCTGGACGGCAGGGATGCGCAGATCGCCGAGCGCGTGCTGAAGGAGGTCAACGAGCGGCTTCGCTTCCTCACCGACGTCGGCCTGCACTACCTGTCCCTCGACCGCGCGGCCGGCACGCTGGCAGGCGGGGAGGCGCAGCGCATCCGCCTTGCCACCCAGATCGGATCGGGGCTCGTCGGAGTCCTGTACGTCCTCGACGAGCCCAGCATCGGCCTCCACCAGCGCGACAACCAGCGGCTGATCGAGACCCTCGTGCGCCTGCGAGACCTGGGCAACACCCTGATCGTCGTGGAGCACGACGAGGAGACGATCCGCACCGCGGATTGGGTTGTGGACATCGGCCCCGGCGCAGGTGAGCACGGGGGCCGCATCGTCGTCAGCGGTCCCGTCGATGCGCTGATGTCCAGCAAGGAGTCGCTCACCGGCGCCTACCTCTCGGGCCGGCTCGCCATCGAGTCGCCCCTTGTGCGCCGCCCCGTCGACCGCAAGCGCGTCCTGCGCGTCGAGGGTGCGTCCGAGCACAACCTGCGGGATGTGTCGGTGGCCTTCCCCCTTGGTTGTCTCGTGGCGGTGACGGGCGTGAGCGGCTCGGGCAAGTCCACCCTCGTCAACGACGTGCTCTACGCATCCCTGGCACGCGAGCTCAACGGTGCGCGGATCGTCCCCGGCCGTCATCGCAAGGTCGCCGGCCTCGATCTCGTCGACAAGGTCGTGCACGTCGACCAGAGCCCCATCGGTCGCACTCCGCGCAGCAACCCTGCGACCTACACGGGGGTCTTCGACCACATCCGCAAGCTCTTTGCCGAGACGCCCGAGGCGAAGATGCGCGGCTACCTCCAGGGGCGCTTCTCCTTCAATGTCAAGG
>CAZLNF010000309.1:0-1911 GCA_964560885.1 uncultured Actinomyces sp.
AGGGCCTTGCCTTCGTACGCCGCAAGCCCGGACTCCAGCGCCTCGACCACGGAGGAGTCGATGCACAGAGGCACGTCGGTGATGGACTGCACGAGTCGCACGGCGTCGCCGAGCAGCTTGACCTCGTCGACGAGGGGTGCGCCCATGTTGACATCGAGCATCATCGCCCCGCCGGCGATCTGCTGGGCGACGTCGATCTCGACGGCCGAGAGGTCCTCGACGCGCAGCTGCTCCTGGAACTTCTTGCGCCCCGTCGGATTGATGCGCTCGCCGATGATGCAGAAGGGCTGGTCCGGCCCGATTGTGATGCTGGCGCGCGCAGAGCTGAGGACGGTGTGCATGGGACTCCTATGCGGTGGTGGTGCCGGCAGCGGACGCCACCGGGTCGAAGGCAGGGCCGATGCCCAGGTCGCGGACCAGCCGCTCGAGGGAACCGTCGTGCCGGAAGTCGGTGAGGTGGATCCCGCTGACGCCCGGGAGCGACAGCGCGTGGCGGCTGAGCTCGAGCGTGAGCTGGTAGGACTCCTCGGCGATCGCGTCCTTGTCACCGGCGCCGGCGACGCGCGCGATCATGTCGGCAGGGATCGAGATCCCCGGCACGGAGTCGTCCATGAAGGACAGCGCCTTGGCGGACTTGGTGAGCACCACGGTCGGGAGGAGCGCGGTCGTCCGCGTGACTCCGGCCTCGACGCATCCGCGCACGAAGGCCTCGAGGCGCTCGGGGTAGTAGCCGATCTGCAATTGCAGGAAGCGTGCGCCGGCCTCGGCCTTCTTGAGCGCACGGAGCACGCGATAGTCCAGCGGCGGCGCGAAGGGGTTCTCGACCGCCCCGACGAAGAGCTCCGGCGGCTGCTTGATGGCGCGGCCTGAGAGGTAGTGACCCTCCGCGAGCCCGGAGGCGACCTTGACCAGCTGGGTGCTGTCGAGGTCGAAGACCCGTCGGGCCTCGGGCTCATCGCCGGCGGTGACATCGTCTCCGGTGAGGCAGGCGATGTTCTCGACCCCGAAGAGGCTCGCGCCCATGATGTCGGCCTGCATCGCGATGCGGTTCTTGTCGCGGCACACCACCTGCATGATCGGCTCGAGGCCGAACTGCTGCATGCCGATGGCGATGGAGGTGTTGGATGCGTGCGCATGTGCCGCGGGATTGTCGGTCGCATTGACCGCATCGACGAAGGGGCGCAGCTCGTCGGCGGCCTTCTCCACCGCGGAGAGTCCGCCACCGTCGATGCTCGGGAATTCCGCCGTGACGACAGGCCGTGAGCCCTCGGTCAAGAGAGTCGACAGGCGGCTCATGAGTGGAACCCTTCGGGCAGGGTCGTGGGCTCATCGACCTCGACCATGCTTGCTCCGGGTACGGCGGAGAATCGCTCGCGCGACTCGCCAGCCCATCCCGCCGGCGTACGCCGATCGCGCCCGGTCGCGAGGTTGAGCCATGAGGAGGTCCCCTTGAGTCGGTTGTCGACCGGCGGGCGGAGGTCGTTGAACTCCTCCTCCCAGTGATGGGGGTTCAAGGGAGAGTGGGACCGTTCCTCCGCCTTGACCCAGATGCAGCGCATCTCGGGCTTGACCTCGCAGTTCCCGTCCTCGCGCACGCCCCCGCACGGGCCATTGCGCAGCGTCTTGGGGCAGGTCATCGGGCACGTCATGCCGGTGGAGTGGAGCACGCACTGTCCGCACATGCGGCAGTCCCATACCGGCTTCTTGACGACATCCTCGAGGAGAGGAAGGAGCTTGGGCACGCCTAGCCCGCTCGCTTGGCGGCGACAAACTCCTTGGCCCTGCGCACGGCTGTGGCCGCGTCGGCGGCGTAGCCATCCGCTCCGCAGACGTCTGCGTATTCCTGGGTGACGGGCGCCCCGCCGACCATGATGACGACCTTGTCGCGCAGGCCCGCCTTCTCGATGGCGT
>CAZLNF010000310.1:0-1910 GCA_964560885.1 uncultured Actinomyces sp.
ATGAGTTGCATGCACGCTTGTGCAAGGCGATCGCGGATCCCAAGCGCCTTCTCATTATCAACGAGTTGCGTGACGGACCCCTGACGGTCGGAGAGCTTGCGGAGGCGCTGGAGATCGGCCAGCCCAACTGCTCGCAGCACCTCGCGATTCTGCGTGACCGCGGAGTCGTGGAGGCCACCCGTCAGGGGCCGCACGTGCTCTACTCCCTGCGCAGTGACAAGGTCCTTGCGGCCATCGACCTGCTACGCGAATTCATGGCCGAGGAGTTGGGCACCCGCAGCCGCCTCGGCAAGGCGGCCACGAAGACGCCGCGCTCACTTGCGAGCCTCTAGGCCTCTAGCGCCTCTCCGCGGTGCGCGCGCATCGCATCTAGGTTTCCTGCCAACCTCCCGGCTGCCGCTGGGGACAGCCCTACGTCTTCGAAGATCTCGCGGTTGAGGATCTCGGTCGCTGCAAGGGCGCGACGGCGGCCCGCCGGTGTGATGCGAGCGAGCACCTGGCGACGATCGCCCTCTCCGCGTTCCCTCGTGACATAGGCATCACGCTCGAGGCGATCCACGGCGCTCGTCACAGAAGCGGCGTGCACCTGCAGGCGTGATCCGATGACCGACATCGGCAGCGCGCCTCGCTTGCTGAAGACCAGCAGCATCAGGATCTCGTAGCGCGCGAAGGTGAGGTCGGGGCGGAGTAGCTCGTCGATGCTCTGATGCAGCAGTTGCTGCACTCGCGTGATGGTCGTGACCAGTCGCATGCCCGGAGCGGCTTCGGCCCATCCGTGATCGACCCAGTGGGCCTCGGCAAGCGCGATGGGGTCGGGACTCACATGCCCCGCCGGTACTGCCCGCCGACCTCGAAGAAGGCATCCGTGATCTGCCCCAGCGAGCAGTGACGGACCGCGTCCATGAGCGCGTCGAAGACATTGCCGTCACCCCGGGCGGCCTGCCGCAACTGCTCGAGTGCCGCAGGCGCGTGCTCACGGTGACGCTCGTGGAAGGCCCGCAGGCGGGCCACCTGGCTGGAGCGCTCGGCCTCGGTCGCGCGCGAGACTGCCTCGGGCGGCTCGGGAGATGCATCGGGATCGACGAAGGCGTTGACGCCGATGATGGGCAACGTGCCGTCGTGCTTGCGGCGCTCGTACTCCATCGACTCGTCCTGGATGCGCCCGCGCTGGTAGCCCGTCTCCATGGCGCCCAGGACGCCCCCGCGCTCGGTGAGCCGGTCGAATTCCGCGAGCACCGCCTCCTCCACGAGATCGGTGAGCTCCTCGACGACGTAGGAGCCCTGGAGGGGGTTGTCCGTGCCGGCAAGTCCCCACTCGGCATCGATGATCAGTTGGATCGCCAATGCGCGCCGCACTGACTCGTGAGTTGGCGTGGTGACTGCTTCGTCGTAGGCATTGGTGTGGAGCGAGTTGCACGCGTCGTAGTAGGCACACAGGGCTTGCAGGGTCGTGCGAATGTCGTTGAAGGACATCTCCTGGGCGTGCAGGGATCTCCCGGACGTCTGGATGTGGTACTTCAGTCGCTGGGCACGAGAGCCCGCCCCATAGCGCTCGCGCATGGCAATGGCCCAGATGCGGCGTGCCACCCGGCCGAGGACGGTGTATTCGGCGTCCATGCCGTTGGAGAAGAAGAACGAGAAGTTGGGTGCGAAGTCATCGACATCCATGCCCCGTGCGGCGTAGGCCTCGACGTAGGTGAACGCGTTGGCCAGGGTGAACGCGAGCTGCGTGATGGGGAAGGCGCCGGCCTCGGCGATGTGATAGCCCGAGATGGAGACGGAGTAGAACGACCTCATGTCGTGGTCGATAAACCAGCTTTGCACGTCGGCCATGCAGCGCAGGGCGAACTCCGTCGAGAAGATGCAGGTGTTCTGGCCCTGGTCCTCCTTGAGGATGTCGGCCTGCACCG
>CAZLNF010000311.1:0-1900 GCA_964560885.1 uncultured Actinomyces sp.
TCACCTCGAGGGCGTCGAGGGCGGCGCGGAAGATCTCCGGCTGCGGCTTCACCGCACCCACCTCGCAGGAGAGGATCACCGCATCGGCCCGCAGGCCCTCGCGCTCCATCATCGGCCGGATGTCCACGCCGATATTCGACAGCACCGCCGTGCGCACGCCACGGGCGCGCAATGCATCGAGGAGCGGGGCGGCATCGTCATAGGCGCACCACATGTCGAACATGGCTTCGTAGAGCACCTGCCGCAGGCCCTCGTCGACGTGGCCACTCATCACGTCATGGAAGACCGCAGCATGGGCCTCCGCTGAATAGTCGCGGCCGCTGTCGGGATCGATCTCGCGCGCGTGCATCCAGATATCGTCGAGCCGCGCGGTGATCGCCGCCCGCTCCGCGTCGTCCAGGTCCGCTCCAGACCGCTCAAGCCCCATCGCAAGCCACTGCGTCGCGTCACCGGCGTCCACCAGCGTGGAGTGGAAGTCGAGCAGCACAGCCCGGATGAGAGCGGTCACGACTCCATCCTCGCCCACGGCGACGCAGCGGGTAGGCTTCCCCCTCGTCCCCAACCCGGAGGTTCGCCATGTATCGCCAGGTGTCGACGCAGGTCGACCTGCCGGCGATGGAGCGGGAGATCCTCGACCTCTGGGCCGACGACGACACCTTCCACCGCTCCCTGGAGCAGTCCGAGGGCCGCCCCATGTGGGTCTTCAACGAGGGCCCGCCGACGGCCAATGGCACCCCGGGCACGCACCACATCGAGGCCCGCGTCTTCAAGGACATCTTCCCGCGCTATCGCACGATGAAGGGCTACCACGTCCCGCGCAAGGCCGGGTGGGACTGCCACGGCCTACCCGTCGAACTCGCGGTGGAGAAGGAGCTCGGCTTCACCGGCAAGAAGGACATCGAGGACTTCGGCATCGCGGAGTTCAACGCGAAGTGTCGCGAGTCGGTGCTCCGCCATGTCGATGAGTTCGACGGCATGACTCGACGCATGGGCTTCTGGGTCGACATGGACGATGCCTACTGGACTATGGACCCGCACTACATCGAGAGTGTGTGGTGGTCCCTCGCGCGCATCTTCGACAAGGGCCTGCTCGTGCAAGACCATCGCGTCACGCCCTACTGCCCGCGCTGCGGCACCGGCCTCTCAGATCACGAGCTCGCCCAGGGCTACGAGACGGTCGTCGATCCCTCCGTCTACGTCCGCTTCCCCGTCACCGGCGGCGATCTCGCCGAGCGCTATCCCGGCGCCGCACTGCTCGTCTGGACGACGACACCGTGGACCCTCGTCTCCAACACCGCCGTCGCGGTCAACCCCAAGGCGGAGTACGTCGTCGCGCGCACGGCTGACGGCGAGATCCTCGTCGTGGCCGAAGCACTGGCCGACGCCACGCTCGGCGAGGGCTACGAGGTGCTCGAGCGCCTGAGCGGCCGCGATCTCGAGCGCACGCCCTACCAGCGCCCCTTCGACATGGTCGAGATCCCCGACGCGCACTACGTCGTGCTCGCCGACTACGTCACCACCGACGACGGCTCGGGCCTGGTGCACCAGGCTCCTGCCTTCGGCGCCGACGACCTCATCACCTGCCGCGCCTACGGCCTGCCGGTCGTCAACCCCGTGCGCGCAGACGGCACCTTCGAGCCCGATCTCGCACTGGTCGGCGGGGCGTTCTTCAAGAAGGCCGACGACACTCTCGTCGCCGATCTGAAGGCACGCGACCTGCTCTACAAGCACGTTGGCTACGAGCACGCCTACCCGCACTGCTGGCGCTGCCACACGCCGCTCATCTACTACGCGCAGCCCTCCTGGTACATCAGAACGACAGCGATCAAGGATGACCTCCTGCGCGAGAACGAGGGGACGAACTGGTACCCCGAGACGATCAAGTGGGGCCGCTACGGCG
>CAZLNF010000312.1:0-1896 GCA_964560885.1 uncultured Actinomyces sp.
GCACGCCGCCCTCTCAAGGCGGTAGCGCGGGTTCGAATCCCGTCGGGGCTACGCAAGCGAGACTCACCTCTCGCCGAAGGCCCGATTCCCTCCCCGGGGGTCGGGCCTTCATCCATTCGTCGTTACCCTTACGCCATTCCCTAAGGAGTGGACATGGGCAAGACACTGGCGGAGAAGGTCTGGGAGGCGCACATCGTGCGCCGCGCCGAGGGCGAGCCTGACCTCCTTTACATCGACCTCCACCTCGTCCACGAGGTCACGAGCCCGCAGGCCTTCGATGCGCTGCGGTCAGCAGGGCGCGTCGTACGCCGCCCCGACCTCACCCTGGCGACCGAGGACCACAACGTCCCCACCATCGATATCGACAAGCCCATCGCCGACCCCATCTCGCGGGCCCAGGTCGAGGCCTTGCGCACGAACTGCGCGGAGTTCGGTGTGCCGCTCTTCCCGCTCGGCAGCGCGGACCAGGGCATCGTGCACGTCGTGGGCCCACAGCTCGGCCTCACCCAGCCGGGCATGACGGTCGTCTGCGGCGACTCGCACACCTCGACCCACGGTGCCTTCGGTGCGCTCGCCTTCGGCATCGGCACCAGCGAGGTGGAGCACGTGCTCGCCACGCAGACGCTGCCGCTCAAGCCTTTCAAGACGATGGCGATCACCGTCAACGGCCCGCTGCCCGAGGGCGTGACTGCCAAGGACCTCATCCTCGCCGTGATCGCGCGCATCGGCACCGGCGGCGGCCAGGGTTATGTCCTCGAGTACCGCGGCGAGGGAGTGCGGGGTCTGTCCATGGAAGGACGCATGACCCTGTGCAACATGTCGATCGAGGCAGGAGCCCGCGCGGGCATGGTGGCGCCCGACGAGACGACCTTCACCTACCTCCAGGGCCGCCCGCATGCGCCCCAGGGTGCCGATTGGGACACGGCCGTCGCCTACTGGCAGACCCTGCGGACCGATGACGACGCCACCTTCGACGCCGAGGTCGTGATCGAGGCCAGCGAGCTCAGTCCCTTCGTCACCTGGGGCACCAATCCGGGCCAGGGCGTGCCGCTCGCCGGCACCGTGCCGTCTCCTGAGGATGCCGCCGACGAGGTCGAGCGCGTCGCGATCGAGCGCGCGCTGGAATACATGGACCTCGCCCCGGGCACCCCGATCCGCGAGATCCCCGTCGACACGGTTTTCGTGGGCTCGTGCACCAATGGACGCATCGAGGACCTGCGCGCGGCGGCATCGATTCTCGAGGGCCGCAAGGTCGCCGACGGCGTACGCATGCTGGTCGTGCCGGGCTCGGTCAAGGTGCGACTGCAGGCCATGTCCGAGGGCCTGGACAAGGTGTTCGTCGATGCCGGAGCGGAGTGGCGCGAGGCGGGCTGCTCGATGTGCCTGGCCATGAACCCCGACAAGCTCGCCCCCGGCGAGCGCAGCGCATCGACCTCCAACCGCAACTTCGAGGGCCGCCAGGGCCCGGGCGGTCGCACCCACCTGGTGTCACCGCAGGTCGCCGCGGCCACCGCCGTCAGCGGCCATTTCGCCTCGCCCGCCGACCTGGCCTGATTAAGGAGCCCACATGGACGCCTTCACCGTGCACACGGGCACAGCAGCACCGCTGCGCCGCAGCAACGTCGACACCGACCAGATCATCCCCGCGGAGTACCTCAAGCGGATCACCCGCCATGGCTTCGAGGACGGTCTCTTCAGCGCGTGGCGCAGTGATCCTGACTTCGTGCTCAACAAGCCGGAGTACGCCGGTGTCTCCGTGCTCATCGCCGGCCCCGACTTCGGCACCGGCTCCTCGCGAGAGCACGCGGTATGGGCGCTGCAGGACTACGGCTTCAACGTCGTCATCTCCTCGCGGTTCGCTGACATCTTCCGCGGCAACTCCGGCAAGGCAGGTTT
>CAZLNF010000313.1:0-1880 GCA_964560885.1 uncultured Actinomyces sp.
GCGTCGGCGGATACCCCGTCCAGGGCGATCGTCGTCAACTCCGCCCGGACCGGTTCCGGGGGGCCAGCGAGGCTGCCTGCGACCGGGAGAGCGAGTGTCGCCGGGATGACGAGGGCAGCCGTCACCGCCGCGAGAAGTCTCACCCATTGAGGGTGCCTGAGGCGAAGAGGGGAGGCAAGGCGACTCACCCAACGCACAGGTCACTCTGATCACATTCCCAGGGGATTCCCCCGCACGGCGACTTGACCGGCTCCTGACCCGTCCCTGGGAACCTTGACCTGCCGCCAGGCGTCCCTGTGGGGCGCGTCACGTGAGCCCGGCCCTACCCTGGGTCTGCGAGGCGGTGGGGGCGACGGGAACGGCAGCGAAGGGAGCGGGTGACATGCGTCAGCGCTGGTCCCGCATCCTGCTGAGCATCGCGGCCGCGCTGGTCCTCGCGCTCAGCCTCACCGGAGTCGGCATCGAGGTGGCCTCGAGCCGCCTCGAAGGCAACATCACCGCCGTTGACATCAGCAAGGTGACCGGACGCGACCACGCGCCGATCCAAATCGTCGA
Organism: uncultured Actinomyces sp.; assembly: GCA_964560885.1. GTDB lineage: Bacteria > Actinomycetota > Actinomycetes > S36-B12 > S36-B12 > Mxb001. The sequence goes on from CAZLNF010000313.1 coordinate 556, forward strand.
CGACCAGGGCAACTACCAGGCGGTCAATGTCCTGCTCATGGGCAGCGACAGCCGCGAAGGCCAGACGAGCAAGAAGTACGGCGATCCGGATGTCTACACGGGAGAGCGGTCGGACACCACGATCCTGCTCCATCTGTCCGCCGACCGGTCGTTCGCGACGGCGGTGAGCATCCCGCGCGACACGTGGGTGATGCTCCCCGAGTGTGATGTCGACGGCCAGACGGTCGGAGCCTTCGAGGCGAAGTTCAACACCGCCTTCGAGATCGGCGGCCCCGGGTGCACGGTCAAGCTCGTAGAGCAGATGACCGGGCTCACGATCGACAACTTCGCCGTCATCGACTTCGAGGGCTTCAAGAACGTCGTCGATGCCCTCGGCGGCGTGGAAGTGTGCCTCACCGAGCCGGCGAGCGACCCGGCAAGTGACCTCGAGCTCCCCGCGGGCACGAGCGTCGTGAGCGGAGAGCAGGCGCTGTCCTTCGTGCGCGCGCGCAAGACGCTCAGCGACGGCAGTGACCTCAGCCGCATCAAGCGGCAGCAGGCCTTCCTGTCATCCATGATTCGCGAGGCCTCCTCGACCGGTCTCCTCTTGAATCCGGTGAAGCTCTACTCCACCCTCGATGCCGCAACCTCGGGCCTCACGACGGATCCGGGACTCGCAGATATCGATGTGCTGCGCGACCTTGCGCTGAGTGTGCGCGGCATGGCCCCCGGCGATATCGCCTTCCTCACCATGCCCTGGGTCGAGCGCGGCGATGGAGAGAACGTCCTCGTCGATGAGGCCTCGGCAGCCCCCCTGTGGCAGTCCATTGCTTCGGATGTCCCGTGGATCAAGCCCAAGAAGTCGGGTTCGGGCTCCTCGACAGCAAAGACGCCGGACTTCACCGTGCAGCCTGAGGAGATCACCGTCCGTGTCCTCAATGGCAGTGGCGTGGCGGGGCGCGCAGCCGAAGTCGCCGCAGCACTCGAGGGACAGGGCTTCACCGTGATCGAGGTCGGCGACGCCGATCGGCCTGATTACGCCACCACCGAGATCCGCCACGATGCCGCATCGGCGGAGGCGGCCCGCACCGTGCTCGCCGCCCTCCCTGGGGCGACCACGGTCGCCGACACTGCGGCGTCGACGATCACCATCGTGATCGGCACCGCGTATACGGGCGTCGAGAGCGTGGTGGCCGAGGTGAGCGGCCCGTCACCTGAGTCGTCAAGTGATCGCGAGCAGGACGCAATCACGGCACCGACGACGGCTGACAAAGTCCGCTGCGACTAATCTCGCTGACCTCGCCGCATGATCGCGGCACCCTTCTCGAAGTCGAGGCGCTCCACCT
>CAZLNF010000314.1:0-1868 GCA_964560885.1 uncultured Actinomyces sp.
GCGGCCGCAGGGGCAGGGTGCGCCGTCGGGCTCCACGACCATGTGACCGACCTCGCCCGCGGCTCCGCGCCCAAGCCAGAGCTCGTCGTGGATGACGATTCCGCCGCCCACGCCCGTGCCGCAGAAGATGCCGAGCATCGAGGAGTACGGGCGCCCGGCTCCGAGACGGGACTCGGCCATGACGCCCACCTGGACGTCGTTGGCGAGTTCGATCGGCACGCCGAGCGCGTCGCGCAGTGGTGCCGCCACCGCGATGGTCCCGAGCCAGTCGGGGAGGTTGCCCGCGTGGCTCACGGTGCCGGCGTCGTGATCGATCTGGCCCGGTGATCCCACGCCGACCCCGAGCAGCTCGGCGGGATCCGCGCCCGCGTCTGCGAGGGCCTGGCGCACGGACAGCACCATCGCCTCGAGGACACCGGACGGTCCCTTGTCCTGGGGCGTCGGCAGCCGGCACTGGCCCAGGACGTTGCCGTCCGGGTCCACGATGACCGTCTGGATCTTGGTGCCCCCGAGGTCGACCCCGGCACGCAGCATCAGCGCGACCCCTTCTCCTCGGGTGCGGGCCAGCGCCCGCCGTTCTCCCAGTAGCCCTGGATTTCCTCCAGCTCACGGCCCTTCGTCTCAGGCGCGAGGCGCCAGACGAAAATCCAGGCGAACACCGCGAGGATAGCGAAGATCCCGAAGGACCATGCGCCGCCGATGGTGTTGAGCACGGTGAGGAAGAACTGCACGATGATGATGTTGGCCAGCAGGTCTGACCCGAGCATGGCACTCGACCCATAGCCGCGGAGTCGAGCGGGGAAGCTCTCGCTGGAGTACACCCACACGAGGGCGCCGAAGCCGAAGACGAACCCGATGTTGATGCCGGCCAGTCCGAGGAAGCCGAGCACGACCTGGGCTGTGGAGAAGGTGTCACCCTCCTGCGTCGCGAAGGTCACCACCATGGCGAGCTGGGACACGACCATGATGGTGATGCCGGTGAGCAGGATCGGACGACGACCCCATCGGTCCACCACGCTCATCGAGGCCAAGACGGCGACGAGCGCGATGCACTGCACGAGGGTCGCCATGAGGATGGACTGTGTGTTCGTCGTGACGCCCATCGCCTGGAAGATGCGCGGGCCGTAGGCCACGGTGGCGTTGATGCCGGTGATCTGGATGAAGAAGCCGAGGCCGACGACGAAGACCGTCGCGCGCAGGTAGGGCTTGCGCAGCATTTCCTTGATGCGCCCACCGCGCTCGCCGCTGATGGCAGCCTGCATGCTGGCGAGTTCGGCGTCGATGTCCGCATCGGGGTCGGACCGTTCCAGTGAGGCGCGCGCTGCCTCCAGCCTTCCCTTGAGCACGAGATATCGCGGGGTCTCCGGCAGTCGCAGCAGCGCGGGGATGAGCAGGATGGCCGGCACCGCCGCGAGCCCGAGCATGATGCGCCAGTTGATGGCGTCGCCAAGTCCGCTCAGGGCCAGGGCGCCGAGGTAGCCGAGGATGATGCCCACGACCGCTGCGACCTGGTAGGCGACCAGCGTGGCTCCTCGGATGCGTGCCGGCACCGACTCTGCGACGAAGATCGGCACCGCGATGAGCGAGACGCCGATCGCGAGGCCCAGACAGAACCGAGACATCCCGAGCATGACGGGGGAGATGGCGAGGGCGCTTGCGAGGCAGAAGGCGACGTAGCTGAAGGCCACCGCGACGATCGTGGGCTTGCGCCCGAAGCGACTGATGATGAAGCCACCGGCGAGTGCTCCGATGAGCTCGCCGTAGACGGTCGCGGTGACGATCGTCTCGACGGCCTCGTCGTTGCCCTGGAGGCCGAAGTAGTCCTGGAAGTAGAGCTGGGCTCCCGCGATGTTGGAGCCGTCGTAGCC
>CAZLNF010000315.1:0-1826 GCA_964560885.1 uncultured Actinomyces sp.
TGACGTAGTTGAGGAAGCCGCGGCGCTGATGGAGTCGATGGATCGCCTGCTGACGAGCGCTGTCATCTGTCATGGCCCAACGCTAGGCCGGGTGTCAAGGAGCGTGCCCGGCGTACCCGTGAGCGATACCCGGCCGCATCGGTGCCTGCCACGAGGCGGCACTCCCGAGCACCATCAACCGCCTTCTCTGAGGCGCAGCCTCGACTTGCCAGCGCCACGAGCCCCGGGCACAGTGGAGTGATGAGCACACTCACCTGCCCCAAATGCCACGGTGACATGCGCACCTACGAGCGCAGCGGCGTCCATGTCGACCAGTGCGCCGAGTGTCGCGGCATCTTCCTGGACCGAGGCGAGCTCGAGCGCCTTATCGATGGCGAGAACTCCTGGGCCGACCGTGTGGCCGCCCCGCCCCAGGCACCTGCAGCCCCGCCTGCGGCACCTCCCTCGCAGCCGGGCTACGCCATGCCGCCGGCGTATGACCAGGGCTACGACCAGCGCTACGACCGGGGGTACGACGACTACCGGGGCAAGAAGCCCTACAAGAAGCGCAAGAGCTTCCTCGAGGAGCTCTTCGACTGAGGTCAGCGCCTAGCATGGCCTGATGCGCCGGGATGGGACAGCCCGACAGGGGCGGCTCTGCCGGCCCGCCGGGCTCATATTCGTGAGCCTCATGCTCACGCTGCCGCTCATCGGCACCGTCTCCTCCGCGACTGCCGCATCCCCCGACACCGCACCAGTGGGCACGGTGACCGCGTCCGTCGAGAGCACCGCTACTCCGCGCACCGCCCTCGACTGGCGCTCCTGCGGCTCGGGCAGCCCGGCTCGCTGCGCGACCCTCACTGTGCCGCGCGACTGGGGCGACCGACGCGTCGAGGGCACCTACCGCATCTCGGTCGCGCGCATCCCCGCCGAGAAGCCCTCGGAGCGCATCGGCGTCATCACCTTCAATCCCGGCGGTCCCGGCTCGGCCGCCGTCTCCAACATCACGTGGGTGCAGGGCATGCTTCCCCAGCGCGTGCGCGATCGCTTCGACATCGTCGCGTGGGACCCGCGTGGCGTGGGCGGGTCCGAGCCCAGCATCTCCGGCTGCAGCGTCAAGGACATCGCACCGCCCAAGACCGGCCCGGTCGACTGGGACGCCTGGGCGGACAAGTACATGCGGGTCAACGGCGAGGCCGCGGCAGGTTGCTTCGAGGCCAATCGTCGACACGCGCCCTACGTCGGCACCTGGCAGTTGGTCCGCGACCTGGACGCTCTGCGCGCGGCACTCGGCGAGGAGAGTCTCACCTTCTGGGGCATGAGCTACGGATCCACGGTCGGTCGCGCCTACGCCCAGTACTTCCCCGATCGCGTGCGAGCCCTGCTGCTCGACGGCGTGATCTCGCCGCTGTCGACCATTGAGCTCTGGGCGCGCGAGCACACCTGGGACGATCCGCTGGCGATCGAGACGATGCTCGAGGCGCTCGGCCCGGCCTACCAGGCGAAGTACGACCGGGTCATGTCGTCACTGCAGACGCGCACTCTCCGCTCGAGCGACGGAAGTCGCATCACTCGCTGGACGGTCGGCAAGGACATCATCAGTTGGGCGTCGTACCAGTCCACGTGGAGCTCCGTGGCTGCCCTCCTCGATCGCGTCGATGCCGGGCTGCGCGCCCGAGACTCCGCGGCAGGGCAGCGAGATATCGACGCGGCAGCGCGCATGCTCTCGACATCGTCAACGAGGCCGGCAGGACCGGATCCGAAGGGCTGGTTCGATCCGCAGTGGACCTATGTCAACTGCTCGGACATGCCCGATCGCCCCACGCCCGCACGCCTCGCCGAGATCG
>CAZLNF010000316.1:0-888 GCA_964560885.1 uncultured Actinomyces sp.
ATTCCACCGTACCCGAAACGCGCCACTGCGACGGAACCTCGAAGTTCGGATCCAGCGCGTTGGTCGGCGAACCGGCGGTGCCGGTGGTGCGCAGCGCATCGACCAGCGCCTGCGGGATGCGGGTGCCGCCCGAAACGCCGTTCAGCGCGGCAGCGCCGATGGTCTGCACCTGGTCCGGGGTCAGGCCCGACAGGCCCGAGATGGTGAAGGTGCCATTGTCGGCGCGGCGCACCTGGGCGCGGCCCAGCGTCGGGCCCGGGTTCGAATAGTTGTTCGAAATCCACACGTTCGGGCTGCCGCCGCCGAACAGGCCGGCCGAACCACGCAGCTTCAGGCGATCCGAAACCTTCCAGTTCAGGCCGAGACGCGGCTGGAACAGGCCACGACCGTTCAGGGTCTTGTTGTTCGGGAAGCCAAAGCGATCGACGAAGGCCTGGTTGAAGAACGGCGCATCCGGGGTGTCGAACAGGTCGTAACGGAAACCGGCCGTCACGGTGGCGTCACCCAGATCGATGGTATCCTGCAGACCAAAGGTCCAGCTGTTGTTCTGGAACAGCGCGGTCACCGTATCGATGCCGCCACGCAGCGGCACGGCAATATCCAGTTCGTTGGCATTGCGGGCCTGCAGATCGGCGATCGAATCGAAATACCACGCACCCGAAACGCGCTGGGCGAACAGGTTGCGGATATCCTGGGTGCGGCGCTCCACAATCGCCTTCACCGTGTGGTTGTTCATCTTCAGCGTCGCGTTGAATTCGACGTTGAGCGACTGCGATTCCAGTTCGTTGGCCTGGCGGCTGATGTCCGGGCCAAAGGTCAGCTGGCGGGTGCCGGCCGGGCAGGTCAGCGCCGGGGTGCTGCTGGTCGGCGCAAGGCAGGTGCGGAATT
>CAZLNF010000316.1:898-1795 GCA_964560885.1 uncultured Actinomyces sp.
GTTGCCACCGACCGGCTGCTGCAGGCGGGTGTAATCGGCGTACGACACACGCACCTGGGTGGCGAAATTGTCGCTCCACTGATCGTTCAGTTCAAAGATGCCGAAGTGGTTGGTGGCACCCTGGTTGTAGTTGTTCGACAGTAGGGAGAAGTTGGGGTTGGTGGCATTGAGCGCACCCACCTGCGTCTGACCGGCAACCACCAGGCCTTCGTTATAGACATAGGTGAAAGCGGCGCGGTGACCGTCGGCGATGTTCAGGTCGAACTTCGCGATCAGCTTGTCGTCCTTCTCGACGATGTCGTTGCCGATGCCGCCGGTGTCAAAGCCATAGGCGCTCTGCGCGATCTGGCTGATCTGGCTGATCTGGCCGTCGGTGATGCCCAGCTGCGACGGCTGGATCGGCGCCGGCACGGTGTCGCGGGTGCGTTCATAGGTGACGGCGAAGAACAGGCGATCCTTGATGATCGGGCCGGTCACCTGCGCGGTGTAGATCTGCGATTCAACCGCACCCAGGCGCAGCACGCCGCGGGCGTTGTCGCCACGCAGCTTGTCGGAGTTGTAATAGGCGCCAGCCAGCGCGGTGAAGCGGTTCGAACCCGACTTGAGCTGGGTGTTGATCGCACCGCCCTGGAAGAAGCCCTGGCGAATATCGACCGGCGCGGCTTCCACCGAGAATTCGCCGATGGCATCGAGCGGCACCGGGCCGCGGGTCGAAACGAGGCCGCCCGATTCCAGGCCGAACGGGTCGCCAAATGCCACGCCGTCGACGGTGAAGCGGTTGAAGCGGTTGTTCTGGCCGGCGATCGAGATGGCGCCGCCGTTGGTCGGGTCGATGTTGACCAGCGGGTCGCGCGCGGCGAGGTTGCGGATGTCGCGGTTGACGTTGGCCACGCCAGC
>CAZLNF010000317.1:0-1786 GCA_964560885.1 uncultured Actinomyces sp.
CTTCTTCCGCAACTTCATCTCCAACGTCGAGATGACCCTGGCCAAGACCGACCTCACCATTGCCGCGCGCTACGTCGAGGGCCTCGTCCCGGAGCATCTTCGCCATGTCTTCGAGGACATTCGCGAGGAGTATGAGCGCACCGTCGCTGAGGTGCTGCGCATCACCGGCGAGTCCGACCTCCTGGCAGCCAGCCCCACGCTGCAGCGCACCTTCGCCGTGCGCGACACCTACCTGCTCCCGCTCCACGAGATGCAGGTGCGCCTCCTGCAGCGTGTCCGGGCAACCGAGGATCCCAGCCTGGAACTGCGTCGCGCGCTCTCGGTCACGATCAACGGCATCGCGACCGGCCTGCGCAACACCGGCTGAGGCACGCAGCCTCTAGAAGTAGCCGGACTTCTTCTTGGCCTCCATCGAGTCGCCCTTCTCACCATCGATGAGACGACCGGCGCGCTCGCTCTCTCGCGTGGTCTCCATCTCGTAGACGAGATCGTCCAGTGTCTCGGCGTCCGACTCCACCGCGGCGGTCACGGGGTAGCAGCCGAGGGTGCGGAAGCGCACCTTGCGCGTGTGCGGGACCTCACCCGGCTCCAGGGGCATGCGGTCGTCGTCGAGCATGAGGAGGGAGCCCTTGCGGTCGATGACGGTGCGCTCGCGGGCGAAGTACAGGTCGACGACGGGGATCCGCTCGCGGCGGATGTAGCGCCAGACGTCGAGCTCGGTCCAGTTGGAGATGGGGAAGACGCGCATGGTCTGGCCCTCGTTGAGCGAGGTGTTGGGGGTGCGCCAGAACTCCGGGCGCTGCTTGCGGGGATCCCAACGGTGACCGGGCTCGCGGAGACTGAAGATGCGCTCCTTGGAGCGGCTGCGCTCCTCATCACGTCGGCCTCCGCCGATGGCAGCATCGAAGGCACCCTCGTCGAGGGACTTCAGGAGCGGCACGGTGCGCATGATGCGGGTGTACTCCTGGACGCCATGCGACATCGGAGTCACGCCGTCGCGCACGCCCTCCTCGTTGATGCCCACGATGAGCGTGGCGCCCAACTCGGCCACCATGCGCTCGCGGTGCTCGATCATCTCCCGGAACTCCCACGTGCTGTCGATGTGCAGCAGCGGGAAGGGGATCGGGCCAGGGTGGAAGGCCTTGCGGGCCAGGTGCAGGAGCACCGAGGAGTCCTTGCCGATCGAGTACATCAGCACGGGCCGCTGGAAGGCCCCCGCCGTCTCGCGCATCACCCAGATGGCTTCGGCTTCAAGGGCATCGAGGACGGCATCGGAGCCGGCGGGGATCGGTCGTGCGGACGCGGTGGTCACGGAGCCTCCTGGTCGAGTTGACAAGAATTTTAATACCGGTAATTTATTTCCTATGACGCACCCCTCCCCCACCCCCACTGTGACAGTCCTGCCCGGCGACGGCATCGGCCCCGAGGTCGTCCGCGCCACAATCCAGCTCGCCGACGCCGCCGGGGCCCAGGTCGACTGGGAGTACGCCGATGCGGGCGCCGAGGTGTTCCGCCGCGGCGTCGCCAGCGGCGTGCCCGAGGAGACCATCGCCTCCATCGATCGCAACCGCACCGTGCTCAAGGGACCGCTCGAGACTCCCATCGGCTTCGGCGAGAAGAGCGCCAATGTCACGCTGCGCAAGCTCTTCGAGACCTACGCCAACATCCGGCCCGTGCGCGAGTTGCCCGGTGTGCCCACTCCCTACTCCGGTCGAGGCATCGACCTCGTCGTCGTGCGCGAGAACGTCGAGGATCTCTACGCCGGCATCGAGCACATGCAGACCCC
>CAZLNF010000318.1:0-1782 GCA_964560885.1 uncultured Actinomyces sp.
GCATCCGGGGGTGTCGGCGCGCAGCGCCTCGATATCCAGCACGTCGCGATGCTAGTCGCGGCTCGCCACCGCCTCCCGGGGTGCCTGTGCGAGGAGCAGCACTGCGATCACGGCCACGCCCGCGACGAGGAGTGCGATGGACCATAGGGCGAGTGCATCGGTGCCGGCGAGCACGTAGTGCGCCGTCGCCAGCGGCCATGCGGCGTAGGCGAGGGCGTGCACGCGCAGGAACCATCGATCGCCCCAGCGCCGGCGCATCCGGCCGAGCATCCACGCGGGGACCATCAGCCAGAAGGCCACTGTGCCGAGCCCGACCGCGAGTGGCTTCCACGGCGCCACGAAGGGCACCAGGATCTCGATGACCGTGAAGGGCTCGTAGGTATCGACGAGCAGCAGGCCCATGTGCACGAGCACGAGCAGCAATGCAAGCGTGCCGAGCCAGCGGTGCAGGGACAGCGCCCGCGAGAAGGGTTTGCCAGCAGCCCGGACCGCCCGCACCGCGAGCCCCCACGCGACGACAGCGGTGAGAGCGAGCCAGGCGCCCACGCCCGTCGCACGGATGATCACCCACGTCCAGGGAACGCCGTCGAGGACCTCAGGCATGGACGGGGACTTCCGCGAGCAGGTACGCCGTGCACCCGCGCTCCGCGAGCCAGCCCGCACTCGCGCTGCCGCGCACGAGCGCGACCGTCGCGCCGGCCTCCGCGCGCCAGCCGCAGTCGGCGACCACGCTTGCCTGCACGATGTCGGAGGCGACGGGCGATCCTGTGCGGGGATCGACGACGTGGTGGCGGTCGGCCCAGCGTCGCCGCAGTGTGGACGAGGTCGCGACCGCGCGCTGGGCGCCGGCGAGAGAGATGACGCCGATCTCGTCTCGTGTGGGCGTGCGGTCGTCGCGCAGTGACACCTGCCATGCCTCGGCATCGGGTGGCGTGCCGCGTGTCACGACGTCGCCGCCGATGCTCACAAGCACGGCAGCCGCGCCCGCAGCGTCGATCTCCGATGTGACGATGTCGCCGGCGAGGCCCTTGCCGATGGCGCCGGGATCCAGTGCCACGCCAGTCGCGAGCGCGACGGAACCCGCGGTGACCACGACACCGGACATGCCCGCACTCGGCACGGGATCCCACGACGATGGCACAGCGGACGAGGCGATCGTCGAGAAGTCCGCGCCGTAGCCCATGGCCACCATCGCCCCGAGCACGGTGGCGTCGACATCTCCCTCGCTCCACGCGTGCGCCGCCACCATGGCGGACACGAGTCGCTCCAGGTCCTCGCTCACCGGCATGGGTCCGTGACCTGCTCGGGCATTGAGCAGGCTCAACTCGCTGTCGGGCCGGAAGCGTGACCAGCACTGCTCGAGGAGGGCGATGCGGCGCAGTGCCAGGTCCGCAAGTCGATCAGCCGACGAGCTCGACCAGACGATCACGTGGACGTCGCTGCCCATCGCACGCCCGCGCACCCCCACCCGCCGCACCGTCAACTACTCCATGTGGTCGTGTCACGGTCGAGCGTGCTGGGGCCTGTCGTCGCCCCGGGCGGCCGCGTCTCCTCCGCGATGCGCTCGATGATGCGCACGTCGGCTTCCTCTCCGCGCGCGATCTCGGCGGCGGCCTCCCGGAGTTCCTGACGGTAGGCCTGCAGCCGCGCGGCCTCGCGCGTGAGCTGCTCGGCGTAGGCATCGAGTTGCGCACGATCGCCGTCGGGCGTGGCTGGCGGCGCGTCTTCGGACTCTCCGGCGCGCACCGCGATGAGGGCGGTGAGTCCGAGGCAGGAGGCGAC
>CAZLNF010000319.1:0-1770 GCA_964560885.1 uncultured Actinomyces sp.
CTCGTCCCGCGCTCGACGATCTCGGCCCCCTCCTTCCTGTTGGCCCCGGCGAGCTGCAGGGTGGGGTCTTCGAGCTTGAGCCCGTTGCGGAAGATCAGGTCCGCCTTGTTGAGGAGTTCGGCGGCCTGAGGCTCCGGCTCGAAGGTGTGGGAGTTGGTGCCCTCGGGGACGATGCCCTCGATCGTGACGTTGTCGCCGGCGACGGCGGAGACGATCGACGTGATCGGCGAGACCGTGGTCGCCACGACCAGGCCCGACGATGTGGCGGCGCTCGACGACGCCGAGGCCTCGGTGGCGCTATCTCCCCCTCCGCAGGCGCTCAGGGTGAGGGCCGCGACGGCGGCGATCGAGACGGCGGAGAGCAGCGAGGGGCGAGTGAGGCGCATGCGTCGACCTTAGAGGGGGAGTGGGCTTTAATGCAAAATCTTTGCAAGAAGCCCCAATGCCCATGCGGTCAATCGACACCGCGTAGGCTCCCGCCGTGACCCAGTCCCCGGAGCAGGGCCCCGTGCCCTCCGCCGCCCAGCTCGAGGCGGAGATTGCCGAGGCGCGCAGCAACCTCGCCTCCACCATCGAGCAGCTCAAGGCGGAGACCACGCCTCAGGCGCTCGCGCACCGGGGCGTGGCCAAGGTCAAGGGCTTCTTCACGGACGAGTACGGCGGCATCAGGCCCGAGCGGGTCGCCATCGCTGCGGGCGTCGTCGTCACCCTGGTGGTGTTCCGCCGTTGGCGCCGCAGCCGTCGCTGCCACTGCCACTAAGTGACCGCGCCGACCGTATGACCAGCGCCGACCGCGTGACCAGCACTGTCGAAGCCCCCGACACCACGCCGCGTCCAGATGGCTCCGTGCCCATTCGCCTCCTCCACGATCGGGTGCTCGTGCGCCCGGGGGCTGATGAGGGCGAACGCCGCTCCACGGGGGGCATCGTGATCCCGGCGACGGCACAGGTAGGACGCCGGCTCTCCTGGGCGCGCGTCGTCGCCATCGGACCGACCGTGCGCACCATCGAGGTGGGCGACCGCGTGCTCTTTGAGCCGGAAGACCGTGGATCCATCGAGTTGCACGGCCTCGAATACGTCCTGCTGCGCGAGCGGGACGTTCACGCGGTGGCTTCATCGCGTCACGCAGACGACCACACTGGCCTCTACCTCTAGGGGAGTCATGACCCGTTCAGCCGGCACCGCACCCTCCGATGCGCTCGTCATCTTCGGCATCACCGGAGACCTGGCGCACAAGATGACGCTGCCCGCCCTCTATCACCTGGAGAAGCGCGGCCTGCTCGCCGTGCCGGTCATCGGCGTTGCTTCCAATGACATGCGTGATGAAGACCTGTGGTCGATGACCCGCGATGCCGTCCACGCGGTCATGCAGGCGGCCGGGGAGCAGGTCGACGAGACAGTGCTCGCGCGTCTGACCGAGCGGATGACCTACCTCGGCGGAGACTTCACCGACGCTGGTCTCTACACCCGACTGGCGACGCACATGAAGGGCATGAAGTCCCCGCTCTTCTACCTGGAGATCCCTCCGTCGCTCTTCGGCCCCGTCGTCGAGCAACTCGGTGCCGCGGATCTCACCGAGGACTGCCGCGTCGCGGTAGAGAAGCCCTTCGGCACCAGCCTCGACACCGCCATCGAGCTCAATGAGCGTCTGCACCGGGTCTTGCGCGAGGACCAGATCCTGCGGATCGATCACTATCTCGGCAAGGAGCCCGTGCAGGACATCGAGTACGTGCGCTTCTCGAATGCCTGGCTGGAGCCGCTCTGGCGTCG
>CAZLNF010000320.1:0-1766 GCA_964560885.1 uncultured Actinomyces sp.
GCTTGGTCGTCATCACCTGGTACGTCGCGATCGTGACCGGGCGGATCTCCTTGCGCGCCCCGGAGTACTCCCCGATCTCGTCCTCGGTGAGATTGGTGCGCGCGAGCAACTCGGCCTTCCACTGCCGAGCCGAGACAGTGTTGGTGACCAGGATGAGCGTGGTCGCCTGTGCGCGGGCCATCGCCGCTGCCCCGACGATCGTCTTGCCCGCTCCGCAGGGGAGTACGACGACTCCGGATCCACCGGCCCAGAAGCCCTCCACCGCATCGCGCTGGTAGGGCCGCAGGGTCCATCCGTCTTCGTTGAGTTCGATGGCGTGCGCCTCGCCGTCGACGTAGCCCGCGTGATCCTCCGCCGGCCAGCCCAGGGTGAGCAGGACCTGCTTGAGGTGGCCTCGCTCGCTGGGGTGGACCAGCACGGTGTCGTCGTCGATGCGCGCACCGACGAGCGGAGCGACCTTCTTGCTGCGCAGCACCTCCTCGAGCACGGGCCGATCGGTCGTGCTGAGGACCAGTCCGTGAGCGGGGTGCTTGGCAATCGTGAGCCGGCCATAGCGGTCCATCGTCTCGGCGATGTCGACAAGAAGGGCGTGGGGGACGGCGTAGCGGGAGTAGGTGAGCAGGATGTCGACGACCTGCTCGGCATCGTGTCCGGCCGCGCGTGCATTCCACAGCGCGAGAGGCGTCACGCGATAGGTGTGGATGTGCTCCGGAGCGCGCTCGAGCTCGGCGAAGGGGGCGATGGCGCGACGGGCTGCATCCGCAGAAGGGTGATCGACCTCGAGGAGCAGTGTCTTGTCGCTTTGGACGATGAGCGGTCCGTCGGTCACGCGGACTCACCGGCCAGGAGCGCTGCCACGACTGCGGCGACCAGGGCGGTGCGCTCGGGGAGTGCGCTCGCACTCGCCCACTCGTGCTCGGCGTGAGCACCGTCGCCCACGGCGCCGAGCCCGTCCAGGGTGGGGATGCCCATGGCGGCGGTGAAGTTGCCGTCGCTGGCCCCGCCGACTGCACGCGAGCCGATCGGTCCGATGCCGAGGTCCGTCGCGCACTTCTCCGCGAGGCGCGCCAGGTCGGCTCCGGCGGACTCCTCCATGGCGGGTCGATTGATTCCCCCGCCGATGATGGCGACTTCCGCCTCGGGGTGGTCGGGGCGCCAACCGCGTGCGAGGTCGTCGATGCGCTGCTGCTCCTCCGCCGACCAGGCACGCACGTCGATACCGATGACAGCCTGATCGGGCACGGTGTTGTCGGTCACCCCCGCACGCGCCGTCGTCGGGGTCACGGTCGTGCCGAGATCGGGCTTCGCCCAGGTCACCGCGTCGGTCACAAGGGCCGCGCTTTCGACCAGGGCGTTGATGCCCCGCTCGGGATCCAGCCCGGCGTGGGCTGCCCGGCCAGTGATTTGAACGACGTACCACGATGTGCCCTTGCGCGCGGTCTTGAGCTCGCCCTCGACCGAGGGCTCGAGCACGAGGACGGCATCGGCGTCGCGGGCGGCATCCTCGATGACAGCTCTCGAGCACCCGGATCCGATCTCCTCATCTGTGGTGAAGAGCAGCCCGACGCCCGAGGAGGCATCGAGTCCGAGGAGAGCGATGGCGCCGATGGCCTGCGTGACGCCGGTCTTCATGTCGAAGACACCGGGCCCACGCATGCGGTCGCCGTCGACGGCCCAGGGGATGCGCTCGAGCGTGCCGATAGGCCAGACCGTGTCGAGGTGTCCGAGCAGGAGGATGCGTGGGCGATCAGGTCCCCAGCGCAGCA
>CAZLNF010000321.1:0-1762 GCA_964560885.1 uncultured Actinomyces sp.
AGCGGGCACCCGTCTAGGACACTAGGCGGGTGCCCGCTCGTCTTGTCATCATCGGATCAGGGGAGACATCCCCCACGATGGTGAAGATTCACCGTGAGCTCCTGTCGACGGCAGGCGACGGGGCGAGCGCGATGCTCGACACCCCCTTTGGCTTCCAGGCCAACGCCGACGACCTCACGGACAAGATCCGTGAGTACTTCCGCGACTCCGTGGGCGTCGACATCTCGGTCGCTTCCTGGCGAAGGCAGGACGAGTCCGCAGCGGCCCGGGAGCGGGCCCTCGCCCTGCTCGGTCGCGCCTCGTGGGCCTTCGCCGGGCCGGGGAGCCCGTCCTACGCCCTGCGCCAGTGGGCAGGCACGCCCATGCCCTCGGCCCTGACGGAGATCGTGCGCCGCGGCGGCTCCCTCGTCATGGGCAGCGCGGCAGCCGTCACCGTGGGCGCTGCCTCGCTCCCCGTCTATGAGATCTACAAGGTGGGAGACGAGGCCCGCTGGCTGCCGGGACTCGATCTCCTGGGCACGCTCACGGGCGTCAGCGCCGCCGTCATCCCTCACTATGACAACCGCGAGGGCGGACGGCACGACACGCGCTTTTGCTACATGGGTGAGCAGCGCCTGCTCGAGCTCGAGGCCATGCTCGCCGACGACGTCGGCATCCTCGGGGTCGACGAGCACACGGCGGTCATCATCGACATCGAGACGGGTGCTGTCGACGTGCGTGGCTCAGGGGGAATGACCCTGCGCCACCGCGAGCGCGAGAGCATCCTGCCGTCCGGAGAGACCACGACGATCGATGCGCTGGCACGCGCGCTGCGCGGCGAGGGCAGTGCCCCTGGCACGTCGATCCCGGCCGCTGGTCGCCCCGCAGCCGAGGCAGCCCCAGCGCCCTCCACGGGACTCCGGGCCGATGCGGAAGCCCGGCGGGATGCCTTCAGAGCAGCGCTGGCCGACGGTGATGCGGAGCGAGCGCTCGAGGAGACCCTCGGTCTCGAGCAGGACATCCATGCGTGGAGCGCCGACACGCTCCAAAGCGATGACATCGACGTCGCGCGAGCGATCCTCCGCGGCATGCTGGTGGACCTCGCGTCAGCAGCGCGCACGGGGCTGCAAGACGAGCGTGACGTGATCGGCCCCTACGTCGAGATCGCGCTCGACGCGCGGCAGCGCGCCCGGGCGTCCAAGGACTTCGCCGCGAGCGACGCGGTCCGCGATGGCCTCATCGCCCTCGGCGTCGAGGTCCGAGACACGCCCGACGGAGCGACCTGGGAGCGCTCAACTCCCTGAGACCAGGGCGACGACGCCACTGATCGTGCCGACGTAGACCGAGCCATCGGGCCCGACGTAGCCGGCGGCGTAGTGGTTGTTGAGCATCGGCCCGATGCCGGCCAGCCTGCGCCAGCGCACCTCGCCGGTCTGCGCATCGACAGCCGTGAACCACCACGCATCGGTGCCCAGGAAGCTCGACGGCTTGGTGTAGGTCAGCACTGCGCCGTCGGCGAGGACCCCCTTGGAGACCAGCGAGGGAATCGTCACGTCCGTGGACTCCCAGGCCACCGTGCATCCCGCGTCATCGACATCGATGCGGGTGAGGCCAGCCGTCGTCGTGTGACCTCCAGTGACCGCGGTGACCGTGTAGCCGTAGTTGTTCTCCACGATAAGCGACTCGCCGAGCGCGATGAGGGAGTTGTCGGTCGCACTCTCCCCGTCACCGAACACCGGCACGGTGCAATGCACCACCGGGTCGCCGCTGGCAGTGTCCACGA
>CAZLNF010000322.1:0-1762 GCA_964560885.1 uncultured Actinomyces sp.
TTCGCGGCAGCCTTCGCGACCGTGCCGGTCGTGATCGTGCTTCTCTACCTCGCCGCGGTCCGCCGCACCGGCGCCCTGGAGAACCTGTGAGCACGGGCCGCGGGACCAAGGTCGTCCTCACGATCCTCGCGATCGTCGCTTTCCTCTTCGTCTACATCCCACTCGCCGTAGTGCTTATCAACTCATTCAACGCGGGAGAGACCCTGTCGTGGCCGCCCCAGGGGTTTTCCACGAAGTGGTGGGGCGCGGCAGCCTCCAACGAGGGAGTCCGCGATGCGCTCGTGACGAGCGTGATCCTCGGCATCTGCGCCACGGCCATCGCTCTGGTGCTCGGCACCCTGGCGGCGCTGGCACTGGGCCGCTTCAGTTTCTTCGGCCGCGACTCGGTGAGCCTGCTCATCATCTTGCCCATTGCACTCCCGGGCATCGTGACGGGCATCGCGCTCAACAACGTCTTCACGAGCTTCCTGGGCGGCCTGACCTTCCTCACCCTGGTCGTCGCCCACTCGACCTTCTGCATCGTTGTCGTCTACAACAACGCCCTCGCCCGCGTGCGTCGACTCGGCGGCAATGTCGAGGAGGCCTCAGCCGACCTCGGTGCCCGAGGCTGGCAGACCTTCGTGCACGTGACGTTCCCGCTCATGCGTTCGGCCCTCGCGGCGGGTGCCCTCCTTGCGTTCGGCCTGTCCTTCGACGAGATCATCGTCACGACCTTCACCGCAGGTCCGGGCATCACGACCCTGCCGATCTGGATCTACCAGAACCTCTTCCGCCCCAACCAGGCGCCGATCGTCAACGTCGTCGCCGCCTTCCTCGTCATCGTCTCGATCCTGCCGATCTACATCGTGCAGAAGTTCTCGAGCACCGACGAGCGCGGCGGCGGGGTTATGTAGCGCTTACGCGCAGTAGTCAGTCTGGTGGGGACTACAGCGCTTACGCGCAGTAGTCGTCGATCTTGACTGCCTCGCCGCCCAGTGCCTCGGCCACCTGCGCCGCCCCAATGCCGACGGTCGACAGCGTCACCGACAGCCACGCGTCACCGGTGGCCACCTCGAGGTTGCCTTGACCCTCGGGGATCTGGGCGCAGAGCTCAGCCCTGGCCTTGTCGATCTCCTCCGCGGACTCGCCGACGATGACGACGACGCCCCCGGCCTCGCCTAGGGCGCAGGTCACCGCGGTCGCCGCGATGGCATCCTGCACCGGCTCACTCGAAGTCTCGGTGCAGTCGATGCCCGCGGACTCGAGCTTGGGCACGACCTCATCGGTCGTGAGTGGGGCTGCAGAGCTTCCGCATGCAGTCAGTGCAAGCCCAGCGACGGCGATGCCGATTCCGATGAGGTGGGGACGCATGTGGGCCACTGTAGCCGTTGCACGGAAAACGACCGCTCGTCTGACTTCCCAAATTTGAGAAGTCAAGCGAGCGGTCGTCTCCCGGTGGTGCCGATCTAGAGCCCGGTCAGGAGGCGCGGACCGCCGTCGGGTCACCGACTCCGGAGATGCACATCCCGAAGTGGCGCACCTTCCCACCCGCCGCGATCTGGCCACCCCAGCTGGGAGCCTTCACGGCGACCACGGGACCGACCTTCGCGACCGTGCCGCTCCAGGACTGCGTGATGGCCGTCCCCGGTGCCAGCGTGAAGCTCGCGGTCCAGGTCGACACCGCCCTAGTCGTCGGGTTGGCGACCTCGAGGGTGTAGCACGCACCGTTCTGCCACTTCGAGTCCACGGTGAAGCGCGCCGTGAGTCCGCTGACCGGTGTCGG
>CAZLNF010000323.1:0-1760 GCA_964560885.1 uncultured Actinomyces sp.
CATGTACGAGCGCCAGCACGGCACGGGCCTGGAGATCGGCTCCTACGCCCACCGCCCGATCCTCTACGACGCAGAGGAGATCCCCTCGAACGCCGAGGCAGCGCTGTCGCCCACGGAGTTCCCCTTCACCCCCGACGACTTCGCCGACCAGGATGAGCACGCTCTCGAGCTCATGCCCGAGATCGTCGGTGACGAGGGTGCACAGGAGAAGTACGCGATCAACGGACTCCTCTCCCTCACTCCCGACGGCATGCCGATCCTCGGCGAGACGCCCGAGGTCAAGGGCCTGTGGTCCGCCTCTGCCGTCTGGGTCAAGGAGGGACCGGGCGTCGGGCGCGCCATGGCCGAGTGGATGGTGCTCGGCCAGCCCGAGATCGACCTGCACGCCTCCGACATCGCGCGCTTCTACCCGGAGCAGACGACCACGAAGCACATCAAGGACCGTGCATCGGAGGGCTTCAACAAGACCTACGGCATCGTGCACCCCGCGGAGCAGTGGTCATCCAACCGCGGTGTGCGCAAGTCGCCGTACTACGACCGCGAGGCCGAGCTCGGCGCAGTCTTCTACGAGACAGTGCTGTGGGAGCGCCCCTTCTGGTACGAGTCGAACGCCGGCCTGGTGGCAAAGTACGGCGATGCCGTGATGCCGCGCACTGCCGAGTGGGAGTCGCGCTGGTGGTCGCCGATCATCAACGCCGAGCACCTGCAGATGCGCGAGACGGCCGGCCTGGTGGATCTCACCGCCTTTGCGCTCTTCGACATCACCGGTCCGGGCGCCCTGGCCACCGTGCAAGGCGTCTGCATGCGCCAGATGGACGTCGCGGTGGGCAAGGTCGTCTACACCCCGGTCCTCGCCCCCAACGGCGGCTTCCGCTCCGACCTCACCGTGATGCGCCTCGGCGACGACCACTTCCGTGTCGTGACCGGCGGCGCCCATGGCATGAGCGACCTCAAGTGGTTCAAGGACCACGCCGCTGAGGGAGCGACCTTCACCAACCTCACCGACGCGATCTCCACGATCGGCCTCTGGGGCCCGAACGCCCGCGCGATCCTCTCCGCCGTCACCGACGCCGACGTCAGCCACGAGGGCTTCGGCTTCGGCACCTGCCGCGAGATCACCATCGCCGGCAAGACGGTGCTCGCCTCGCGCATCTCCTACGTCGGCGACCTCGGCTGGGAGATCTACGTCCCCATGGCTGATGGACTCGCCGTGTGGGACGCGATCTGGGAAGCAGGCCAGGAGCACGGCCTCATCCCGGTCGGCATCGGCGTCTACGGCACGACCGGTCGCCTCGAGAAGGGCTACCGCGCGTACGGGCCCGAGCTCGAGGGCGACTTCAGCGTCGTCGAAGCGGGCATGAGCCCGAAGAAGATCAAGGACGCCGACTTCATCGGCAAGGAGGCGCACCTGCGCCATCGCGACGAGGCACCCGCAGCCACGATGTGCCTGCTCACGGTCGACGATCACACGTCGTCGACTGGTGAGAAGCGCTACATGATGGGCGGCGAGCCGATTCTCACCAAGGACGGGCAGCCCATCACCGATGCGCACGGTCGCCGCTCCTATGTCACGTCGGCGGGATCGGGCCCCTCGGTCGGCAAGCACATCCTCATGACGTACCTGCCCCCGGAGTACTCCGCACCGGGCACCCACCTGGTCGTGGAGTACCTCGGCGAGCAGTACCCCGTCACTGTCGAGGGCTCCGGCGCGCTCTTCGACCCGAACAACGATCGGATCCAGTCGTGAACATCGCCGTCTG
>CAZLNF010000324.1:0-1742 GCA_964560885.1 uncultured Actinomyces sp.
AGGGCGACGAGCGCGACGATGGCGGTGACGGTGATGAGCGTCTTGTTCTGCACGGTGCTCCCTTCGATCCCGGCAGGCTATCGGGCCCGGTAGCGGACCCGCTCGGCCGACCGCCTAGCCTGCACGAGCATGGGGAGCCTCGACCGCCTCGCGCGTGAGCGGACCGACCTCACGACCGCCGAGGTCGAGCACCTCCAGACCCTTGTCGGCGCCTGGGGGCTCGTGGCGGATCTCGCCATGAGCGACCTGGTCCTCTGGCTGCCCACCTGGAATGCCGGCGGCTGGCTGGCCGCCGCGCTCGTGCGTCCCGCGACAGCGCCGACGGGCGTGCCGGAGGACGTGGTGGGCACCTTCGTGCCTCGGGGGAGACAGCCGGCACTTGATCGCGCCGCGGCCGCGGGACGGATCGTCACCGCTGCCGACGGGGCCGAGGCGGTCCCGGTCCATGTGGGGGAGCGGATCGTCGGCGTCATCGAGCGCCACGCCGCGACTCGGCGTTCCGGGTTGCTCGAGGAGGTCTACCAGGATCTCGCGGCGCGGCTGCTCGTGATGGCGAGCGAGGGTCGCTTCCCCCCGCGCGATGCCGGGTGGGCGACCGGATCCGCTCCGCCGCGCGTGGGCGATGGGCTCCTGCGCGTGGATGAGCAGGGACGCGTGCGCTTTGCCAGCCCCAACGCGGTCTCTGCCTTCCGTCGATTGGGTCTCGCACGCTCACTTGAGGACGCCGACCTCGCCGCGATCGTCACACGCCTGTGGCATCGACCGGGTCCGGTGGATGAGTCGCTCGCGCTCGCGGCCGCGGGGCGCATCGCCGCCGATGCCGAGGTCGAGAACCCGTCCGCCTGCGTGACGCTGCGGTCGCTTCCGCTCGTGCCGGGTGGTCGAGCCGAGGGTGCGATCGTGCTCGTGCGCGATATCACCGACCTACGCCGACGCGAACGCGCCCTGCTGAGCAAGGATGCGTCACTGCGGGAGGTCCACCATCGGGTGAAGAACAACCTGCAGACGGTGGGTGCCCTACTGCGCCTGCAATCGCGGCGCGTCGAGGCAGATGAAGCCCGTGAGGCACTCGCCGAGGCGGGGCGCAGGGTCGCGGCCATTGCCGCCATCCACGAGGTGCTGGCCCAGGAGCCGGGCGATCAGATCGACTTCGATGCGGTCGTGGATCGGATCCTCGCGGTCGAACGCGATCTTGCGGCCGCCTACGCACCCGGAGTCGATATCGCGCGTGACGGTTCAGTGGGCGTGGTCTCCACAGACCTGGCAAGTCCGCTGGCGATGGCAATGTCGGAACTCGTGCACAATGCGGTGGAGCATGCGGCAGCGACGAGCATCGTCGTGAGCCTCTCGCGCACGGAGAGTGACATGCAGATCACGGTGCGCGACGACGGTCACGGCCTGCCCGACCCACTCGACGAGGGGTTGGGCTTGCAGATCGTGCGCTCGCTCGTGGAGCAGGATCTGCGCGGTGCCCTGACCTTCACCTCGTCCGGGGCACAGGGTTGCGAGGTGCGCCTCGACGTGCCCTGCATCGGCTAGGGAGCAGGCGCGAAAGCGACAGGCAGCGTGTCAGGGGAAGTGTCAGGCAGTCGTGCGAGCCCGCAGGCGCGCATTGCGACGCTTGAGGGCGCGGCGCTCGTCTTCGCTCAGGCCACCCCAGACACCGGCATCCTGCCCGGTCTCAAGGGCCCACTGCAGGCACTCGTCGACGACGTCGCAGCGGCGGCAGACGGCCTTGGCCT
>CAZLNF010000325.1:0-1740 GCA_964560885.1 uncultured Actinomyces sp.
CGGCTGAGGCGCAGGCCGAGGCGCGCATCCTCATGCTGTCGAGCAACAACATCCTCTCGCCGGCCAACGGTCGCCCCATCACGACGCCGACCCAGGACATGGTCCTCGGCATCTACAACCTCACGATGGCCGGAGCCACACCGAGCGAGGAGATCCCGGCGTACTCCTCGCTCTCCGAGGGCGTCATGGCCTTCGATCGTGGCCTGCTCGGTCTGCAGGAGCCCGTGCGCCTGCGCCTCACCGGAGTCGTGCCGCCCGAGGGCTGGACGGCGCCCGAGGGCTGGACCGAGGGTGACCCCTTCGTCCTTCAGACCACGCTCGGCCGCGCCATCTTCAACGAGGCGCTTCCGGCGGACTTCCCCTACGTCGACTACCAGGTCGACAAGAAGGCACTCGGCGCTCTGGTCAACCAGCTCGCTGACCGCTACCCCAAGGTCGATGTCGCCGCGACGCTCGATGCGCTCAAGGAGCTCGGCTTCCACTGGGCCACGCGCGCCGGTGTCACGATCTCGATCGATGACGTCGTGACACCGCCGCAGAAGGCCGAGCTGCTCGCCGCAGCCGAGGAGCGTGCAGCCAAGGTCCAGGCGCAGTACGAGCGCGGTCTCATCACCGACTCCGAGCGCCGCCAGGAGCTCATCGAGATCTGGACCCGCGCGACCGATGAGGTCGCACGGGCGATGCAGGACAACTTCCCGCGTCAGAACCCGGTCTTCATGATGGTCGACTCAGGGGCCCGCGGTAACTTCATGCAGGTCCGCCAGATCGCTGGCATGCGCGGCCTCGTGGCCAACCCCAAGGGTGAGATCATCCCCCGCCCGATTAAGTCCAACTTCCGTGAGGGCCTGTCCGTGCTGGAGTACTTCATCTCCACGCACGGTGCCCGCAAGGGTCTCGCTGATACGGCGCTGCGCACGGCCGACTCCGGCTACCTCACCCGTCGCCTCGTCGATGTCTCGCAGGACGTCATCATCCGTGAGGTCGACTGCGGCACCGATCGCGGCCTTGCCGTGACCATCGCCGAGCCTGGCGACGGCGGCATGCGCTTGGTCGACAACCTGGACACCTCTGTCGCGTCGCGGGCGCTCGCTCGCGACGTGGAGGCAGGCGGTTCAGTGGTCGTGCCCGCCGGCACGATTCTCGACATGCCCACGCTTGCCCGCATCGCGGAGGCCGGCGTCGGTGAGATCCGGGTGCGCTCGGTGCTGACCTGCGAGAGCAAGGTCGGCACGTGCGCGATGTGCTACGGCGATTCCCTCGCGACGGGCAAGCTCGTCGACGTCGGTGAGGCCATCGGCATCATCGCCGCGCAGTCGATCGGCGAGCCCGGCACGCAGCTCACCATGCGTACCTTCCACACCGGTGGCGTGGCAGGCGAGGACATCACCCACGGTCTCCCTCGCGTGGTCGAGCTCTTCGAGGCGCGCACCCCCAAGGGTGTGGCCCCGATCAGCGAGGTCGCTGGTCGGGTACGCGTGGAGGAGACCGACAAGGCCCGCAAGCTCGTGGTGGTGCCCGACGACGGCTCCGAGGAGATCGCCTACACCGTGCCGAGGCGCGTGCGCCTGCTGGTCGAAGACGGCGCGCACGTCGCCGTCGGCGAGCAGCTCACGGTCGGCGCCATCGATCCCAAGCAGGTGCTGCGCATCCTCGGTCAGCGCCAGGTGCAGCTGCACCTGGTCGACCAGGTGCAGGACGTCTACCGCTCCCAGGGCGTGTCGATCCACGACAAGCACATCG
>CAZLNF010000326.1:0-1727 GCA_964560885.1 uncultured Actinomyces sp.
GCCCGACCCACACGGTGCCCTTGACGGCCTGGTGCCGCCCGAAGCGGACCCAGAGAACGACCCAGATGGGAGCGGTGAACTCGATGATGAGCGCGATGCCGATCGGCATGCGCTCGATCGCCACGAAGTAGAGGAATTGCGTCATCGATACGCCGATGACGCCGTAGGCGACAAGGAGCTTCCACTCGTCGCGCCGGATCTGCAAAGCGCGTGGTCGCGTGATCGCGACGATGGCGAAGAGGATGACGAAGGCGCCCATCGCTCGCGTCTCCGACAACGTCACCGCGGAGACGCCGCTGAGGAGGATCGACTTGACCACCGTGCCGTTGAGGGCGAAGAGCAGCGTGCCCGTGAGCAGCAGGACGTAGCCGAGGGCGAGGCGCTGACCGCCATGCGGGGTGAGGGGACCCGTCAGGTGCGGCTGCGCCGACCTGTCAGGAAGACTTGATGTCACGCTTCCATCGCCCCCAGGGCTGCACGGTAGACGGCGACGGTGCGCTGCGCGATGGCGTCCCAGCTGAAGTCCGCGATGGCGCGCGCCCTCCCGGCCCGGCCCATAGCCTCGGCGCGCTCGGGATCGGCGACCAGCGCGTTGATGGCCGCGGCGAGGCCCATCTCGAGAGCCCGGGGATCCGCCGGGTCGTAAGGCACCAGGAGGCCCGTGACGCCGTCGAGGACCACCTCGGGGATCCCGCCCACGGCGCTGGCCACCACGGGCGTCTCGCAGGCCATGGCCTCGAGATTGACGATGCCGAGCGGCTCATAGACCGACGGGCAGGCGAAGACACGGGCATGCGTGAGGAGTTGGCGCACGTCATCGAGTGAGGCCTGTTCCTCGATCCAGATCACGGAGTCCGCACCGCGTTCAGCGCGCAGGGACTCGATGGCTTCGGCGATCTCCCGTCCCATCTCCGGTGTGTCCGGCGAGCTCGCACACAGCACGAGCACCGTGTCCTTGTCGAAGTCGCGTGCCGCTGCGATCAGGTGCGCGAGACCCTTCTGTCGCGTGATGCGGCCGACGAAGAGCACGTAGGGCCGGTCAAGGGGCACGCCGTGACGCTCGAGCGCCTCGACGGACGCATCCGGTCGGTAGGCGTCGGTGTCGATGCCGTTGTGCACGACATGCACGCGAGCGGGATCCACCTGCGGGTACGCCGTCAGGATGTCCCGGCGCATGCCCTCGCTCACGGCGATGATCGCCTGCGCGTGGGAGTACGCCGTCGCCTCTACCCATGAGCTCACGCGGTAGCCGCCGCCCAACTGCTCGATCTTCCAGGGGCGCAGCGGCTCCAGCGAGTGCGCGGTGATGACGTGTGGGACACCGTGGAGCAGCCCCCCGACATGACCGGCGAGGTTGGCATACCAGGTGTGCGAGTGGAGGACATCGACCCCGGCGGTGTCGCGAACCATCTCCAGATCGACCCCGAGGGTCTGCAGCGCGGCGTTAGCGCCGGTGAGCTCGGCCGGCACAGGATGCGCTTCGGCATCCGGTCGAGGCGATCCGAAGCAGTGCACGTCGACGTCGGCCAGCGGGCGCAGGTGAGTCGCCAACTCGCGCACGTGCACGCCAGCGCCCCCGTAGATATCCGGGGGCCACTCGCGGGTGAGGATGGCGACCTTCACGGGTGCAGCGTAGGGCCTGCGCTCGGGGAGCCCGAGGTCTAGGCTGGCAAGCGTGGAAGCAGGCCCGCACGTCCTGGGAATCGTGCTCGCGGGAGGCGCGGGCA
>CAZLNF010000327.1:0-1710 GCA_964560885.1 uncultured Actinomyces sp.
GTGAAGAGTCGTCGTGCCACGCGCAATCCTTCGGTCAGGGGTCTGGCGACCCGCGCTTGCCCGCGTGCGCGGGCCTAGTCCTCACCCGGGGCACCCCACCGCGGCGCGAGGGTTGCCGGCCAGCGAGCCGGGGCTTGATGCTGGCGCTCTTGACGTCGCGACCCTATCGGACCGCGGGGGCCTATTGCCCGAGGGGCGGCAGGAGTTTGGCCACCTCGTCGAGCACGGCATCCGCCGCACCGGACTTGGCACCCGACACCTCGGCGAGCACCTGCCCGCCGTCGGATAGCACGCGCACGGACGTGACATCGCGCCCGAAAACCTGCTCGCCGCCGACGTCGTTGACCACGAGAAGGTCGCATCCCTTGCGGGAGAGCTTGTCGCGCGCGAGCGCCAGGAGGTCGGCTTCGGAGGAGGCGGTCTCCGCCGCAAAACCCACGATGACCTGGCCCTCGCTTCGGGAGGAGACGAGCTCGACCAGGATGTCGGGATTGCGCACGAGGCGCACGGGCTCAGGCTCATGGTCGCCGGACTTCTTGATCTTGGTCGACAAGGCAACCTCGGGACGGAAGTCGGCGACGGCCGCGGCCATGACGATGGCATCGGCTGCGCCCTGCTCGGCCAGCATCGCCTCGCGCATTGCGGCGGCACTGATCGCCGGGATGACACGCGCACCCGCCGGTGGCGCCACCTCGACAGTGCCGACGACGGCCGTCACCTCAGCACCGCGCGCAAGAGCGCGCTCGACGATGGCGAATCCCTGTCGCCCGCTGGAGCGATTGCCCAGGAATCGCACGGGATCGAGGTCCTCGCGGGTGCCGCCCACGGAGATGAGCAGGCGCCGGCCCGTGAGGTCGCGGCGTACCGGCTCGAGGGCCTCCTCCACCAGGCGCGCCAGGTCGTCGGGCTCGGGCAGGCGACCCGCGCCCGAATCCGCACCCGTGAGTCGGCCGACGGCGGGCTCCACGACCTGGACTCCCCTGCTCCGCAGGGTCGCGACATTGGCCCGGGTCGCGGGATGCTCCCACATCTCGGTGTGCATGGCGGGCGCCATGATCACCGGCCCGGTCGCGGTGAGCAGTGACGCAGTGAGCAGGTCATCGGACATGCCCGTCGCCGCGCGCGCAAGGAGATTGGCACTCGCGGGGGCCACGATGACGAGATCCGCCCAGCGACCCAGGCTGACGTGCGGGACGGCCGGGACGTCCGACCACACCGAGTCGCTCACGGGATGACCCGAGAGTGCCTCCCATGTGGGTGCGCCGACGAAGCGGAGCGCCGATGCGGTCGGGACGACACGCACCTCATGACCGGACTCACGCAGGATCCTCAGCAGGGTGCACGCCTTGTACGCGGCGATGCCCCCCGAGACTCCGAGGAGGATGCGCGCGCTCAGGTCAGGTCCTCCTCCACGACCGCGACCTCGATCTCGGCCGCCGGATCGAAGGGCTCTGAGGTGAGCAGGCCCGCGTCGATCTCGCGCATGGCGATGGACAGGGGCTTCTCCTGCACGTGGGTCTCCACGAGCGGCCCGACGTACTCCAGCAGGCCCTCTCCCAGCTGGGAGTAGTAGGCGTTGATCTGACGCGCGCGCTTGGCGGCGTAGATGACGAGCGAGTACTTGGAATCGGACTTGGCAAGCAGGTCGTCGATGGGCGGGTAGATGATGCCCTCGGGGCGCGCGGACGCTGACATGGTCGACCTCTCACC
>CAZLNF010000328.1:0-1710 GCA_964560885.1 uncultured Actinomyces sp.
GCGGCGCGCAGGCGATCACCCAGGACTTCACCCAGGTGCTCATCAATGTCCTGCCGCTCTTCCTTGGCATCGTCGTCTTCCTCGGCTTCCTCGCCCTCATGGTGCTCTTCCGATCGATCCTCGTGCCGCTCACGGCTGCCATCACGAGCCTGCTCAGCTTCGGTGCGGCTATGGGCATCACCGTGGCCGTCTTCCAGTGGGGGTGGCTGGCCGGACCGCTGGGCATCACCTCGACCGGGCCGATCTTCCCGTTCCTTCCCGTCATGGTGTTCGCCATTCTCTTCGGCCTTTCGATGGACTACCAGGTCTTCCTGGTGTCGCGCATGCAGGAGGAGTGGGAGCGCACGAAGGACAATGGAGCAGCCGTCCGCCGAGGCTTGGCGGGCTCGGGCAAGGTCGTCGTCATCGCGGCGGCGATCATGTCGAGTGTCTTCCTGGCCTTCGTGCCGTCACCTGATGCCACGATCAAGCTCTTCGGCATCGCTTTGGCCTCGGCCGTCATCATCGACGCGTTCATCGTCCGGCTGGTCCTCGTGCCCTCGCTCATGACGATGTTCGGCAAGGCCAACTGGTGGCTGCCCTCGTGGCTTGCCAATGCTTTGCCCCGCATCTCGGTCGAGGAGGGGAGCGACGAGATCGTCGAGGATGAGCCGCTCGATGACGCCGACCCCGACGCAGTCGGGGAGCGCCAGCCCGTCGGCGTCTAGGCCCGTAGGCTCTGCCACGTGCCACGCACGTATCAGGTGCGCACCTACGGGTGCCAGATGAACGCCCACGACTCCGAGCGCATTGCCGGGGTCCTGGAGTCATCCGGCTATGCGCCCGCGGGTGAGGGGGAGCAGCCCGACCTCGTCGTCTTCAACACCTGCGCGGTGAGGGAGAACGCCGACAACCGGCTCTACGGCAACCTCGGTCATCTCGCCCCCATCAAGGCCAGCACCCCGGGCATGCAGATCGCCGTGGGTGGCTGTCTCGCGCAGAAGGACCGCGGCGAGGTCGTGCGCCGCGCCCCCTGGGTCGATGTCGTCTTCGGCACCCACAATCTCGGATCGCTCCCCGCACTGCTGGAGCGTGCGCGCATCGCCGAGGAGGCTCAGGTCGAGATCCTCGAGAGCCTCGAGGTCTTCCCTTCGACCCTGCCCACTCGACGCGAGTCGGCGTACGCCGCGTGGGTGTCGATCAGTGTCGGGTGCAACAACACGTGCACGTTTTGCA
Organism: uncultured Actinomyces sp.; assembly: GCA_964560885.1. Lineage (GTDB taxonomy): Bacteria > Actinomycetota > Actinomycetes > S36-B12 > S36-B12 > Mxb001. The sequence goes on from CAZLNF010000328.1 coordinate 1,216, forward strand.
TCGTTCCGGCGCTGCGCGGCAAGGAGAAGGACCGCCGGCCCGGTGACATCCTCGCCGAGATCGAGGCGCTCGTCGCCGAGGGTGTCATCGAGGTCACGCTGCTCGGCCAGAACGTCAACGCCTACGGGGTTGAGTTCGGCGACCGCGGTGCCTTCGCCGACCTGTTGCGCGCGTGCGGGCGGATTGACGGGCTGGAGCGGGTGCGCTTCACCAGTCCGCATCCGCGCGACTTCACCGACGACGTCATCGCCGCCATGGCCGAGACGCCCAACGTCATGCCGCAGTTGCACATGCCCCTGCAGAGCGGATCCGACCGAGTCCTCCAGGCCATGCGCCGCTCCTACCGGGCCGAGCGCTATCTCGGCATCATCGAGCGGGTCCGCGCGGCTATGCCCGACGCGGCCATCACCACCGACATCATCGTGGGATTCCCCGGCGAAACCGAGGAGGACTTCCAGGGCACCCTCGACGTCGTCCGCGCCTCTCGCTTCGCGA
>CAZLNF010000329.1:0-883 GCA_964560885.1 uncultured Actinomyces sp.
GTCGCTGCCCTGACGACCCGGCCGGTGGGCTCGCCCGCCATCGTCGTCGACGATGTCGTCGCGGCACTCGGCATGCTCGCGTCGTATGTCATCCAGCGACTGCCCGACACCCTCGTCATGGGCCTCACCGGCTCCAGCGGCAAGACGACGACCAAGGACCTGCTCGCGGCGATCCTGGCCCCACACGGCGAGACCGTCGCCCCCCGCGGCTCCTTCAACTCCGAGGTCGGCCTTCCGCTCACGGTCCTGTCGTGCACGACGCGCACGCATTACCTCGTCCTCGAGATGGGCATGCGCGGGCGCCAGCACATCTCCTACCTGTGTCAGATCGCGCATCCGCGCATCGCCGGCGTCATCAATGTCGGCTCGGCACACATCGAGCTGCTCGGCAGTCGCGAGGCGATCGCCGAGGCCAAGGCCGAGATCATCGACGACCTGCCCGCCAATGGCACCGCGATCATGCATGCGGACAACCCACTCGTCATGGGGCAGGCCGGGCGCACCTCCGCACCGGTCATGACCTTTGGCGAGGCAGCCGGTGCCGACGTGCGCGCGAGCGATGTCAGCCTCGACGCCCTCGCCCGGCCGCGCTTCACCCTGCACTGGCAGGGGAGCGAGATGCCCGTGCAGCTCACCCTCTCCGGCGAGCACCAGGTCGCCAACGCACTCGCGGCCACGGCCTTCGCCCTCGCCGCGGGGATCGACCTGGCCGACATTGTCGCGGTGCTGGAGACCTACGAGTCACCGAGCAAGTGGCGCATGGAGGTCACCGAACTCCCCAACGGCGTGACGATCATCAACGACGCCTACAACGCCAACCCCGAGTCGATGCGCGCGGCGCTCAAGGCACTTGTGGCTATGGGGAACCGGGAGCGGCGCACCT
>CAZLNF010000329.1:893-1693 GCA_964560885.1 uncultured Actinomyces sp.
GGCCGTGATCGGAGAGATGCGCGAACTCGGCGATATCTCGATCGAGGAGCATGACGCGATCGGTCGCCTCGCCGTGCGCCTCGATGTCTCGAAGCTGGTCGCCGTGGGCGAGGGTGCGCGCCCGGTGCACCTCGGCGCCGCCCACGAGGGCTCCTGGGGCGAGGAGTCGACCTGGGTGCCCGATGTCGACACCGCCATCGCGCTGCTGCGCGAGCAGGTCCAGCCGGGTGACATCGTGCTCGTCAAGGCCTCGCGCTCCATTGGCCTCGAGGTCGTGGCCGCCGCGCTGATCGCGGACGGATCGACATCGGACACGGGGTCAGCTCCATGAGGCTCGTCGTCCTCTCCGGCATCATCTCCGTCCTCACGGTCTTCATCGGCACCCCGCTGCTCATCAAGCTGCTGCTCAAGCACGGCTACTCCCAGGCGATCCGCGTCTCCACCGAGGGTGAGCCCTATCCCGAGCACGAGGGCAAGCGCGGCACGCCCTCGATGGGCGGCGCGGCGATCATCGCCGGCATCGTGCTGGGCTACGGGCTCACGCACCTCATCTGGTGGACACCGCCCTCGCCCTCGGCACTGCTCGTGCTCTACCTCGGCCTCGGCCTCGGAGCCGTCGGCGTCGCCGACGACTACCTCAAGATCTTCCGCCGCCGTGCCACGGGCCTGCGCGCGCGTACCAAGCTCATCGGGCAGGCGGTCGTCGCGCTCACCTTCGCGATCATGGCGTTGCAGTTTCCCAACGCCGTGGGGGAGACGCCCGCGACGACCGCGATCTCCTTCATCCGCGACACCCCGCT
>CAZLNF010000330.1:0-1656 GCA_964560885.1 uncultured Actinomyces sp.
GCCGGTCAAGACTCCCTCGGCGAAGTCGCCTTCTACGCCCTCCTCGTGGGCATCCCCCTGCTGACCGTGCTGGCGCTGGTGTCCGGGGCCTGGCTGACCTGGGGGAAGACCCGGACCCCCTAGTCGGGGCACACTAGGCCGATGCACCCTGCAGCGCAGTCGTGGTTTACGCGACGCACGACCGTGGCCAGCGACTGGCCGCGCGCCCTGGTGCAGTCCCACAAGGGCGATCAGCGGGTCAGCGTCATCATCCCTGCGCGCGATGAGGAGGCCACTGTCGGCGACATCGTCGCCGCCATACGCCGTGACCTCATGTCCGGTCCTCAGCCACTCGTCGATGAACTCCTGGTCGTGGACTCCGACAGCACCGACGCCACCGCCACACGCGCACGCGAAGCGGGCGCGCGAGTCGTGGCCACACCAGAGGTGCTTCCCAGCATCCCCACCGTGCCCGGCAAGGGCGAGGCGATGTGGCGAGGCCTCGCCGCGACGCAGGGAGACGTCGTGGTGTTCGTCGACGCCGACCTGCGTTCCTTCACCTCCGACTACGTCGTGGCCCTGCTCGGGCCGATCCTCTCCGACTCGAGCGTGCACCTCGTCAAGGCGTGCTACGACCGTCCACTCATCGCCGACGGGGGGCGACGCGTCATGGGCGGCGGGCGCGTGACTGAGCTCGTCGCCCGTCCCCTGCTCAACCTCCACTGGCCCGAACTCGCGGGAGTGGCTCAACCCCTTGCCGGCGAGTACGCGATGCGCCGTGACCTCATCGAGTCGCTGCCGATCCCCTGCGGCTACGGCGTGGAGTTTGCCCTGCTCGTCGACACGGCGCAGCGTGCTGGGCTCGATGCCGTGGCTCAGGTGGATCTCGGTGAGAGGCGCCACCGCCACCAGGACGACCAGAGCCTGGGGATCATGGCGGCCGAGATCTGGCAGGTCGCCCTGGACCGACTGGATCCGGGCAACGCCGTGTCACGACCCGGAGACTCGATCGCGGAGTTCACCTATGGACCGGACGGGGTCACCATGACCGACCACGTCGTGGAGGTCCTCGTGCGGCCCCCGCTCGCGCGGGTCCAGGACAGGTCGGTCCCCCGCGCCTAGCGGGCGTCGAGGTCGACGCCGAGGCGTCGGGCCGAGCGGACGCGCTGGCGCGCTGAGCGCATGCGACGCAGGCGCTTGACCAGCATCGGGTCGAAGGCAAGGGCCTCAGGCGTGTCGATCAGGCCGTTGAGGATTTGGTAGTAGCGGGTCGAGCTCATCTCGAAGAGATCTCGGATCGCCTGCTCCTTGGCCCCGGCGTACTTCCACCACTGGCGCTCGAACTCCAGGATGCGCCGATCACGGTCGGAGAGTGCGGCTGCTGCCTGATCGTGGTCGAGGCGAGCAGCGCCCGAGTCCATGCGAGTGACTCCTTCGGGGGAAGTCGAGAGCCGTGAGGCGCCCGGAGTGGTCCCGTCATCGTAGGAGGTGGCCGGGGTCAAGTCATTCACCCTGGGTGCCGCGCGTCGCGGACTTGCCATCGAGGCGATCGGCGACATCCCGGATGTCCTGCTCGACGACCTTGAGATGCGCGAGCAATTCGTCGAGCTTCGAGTCCGCAGCGGCCGCCTGTGACGCCTGTGACTTCTGTGACGCTGCAGCACTCGAGGCATTGCC
>CAZLNF010000331.1:0-1652 GCA_964560885.1 uncultured Actinomyces sp.
CCGCGCGCGGAGCCCCCCACATCCACGATCGTCATCACCGGCACGCGATCGGCGGCCAAGGCGACCGTCACCGGCAAGACGACCGGATTCGGCATGGGGGGCATGGTCACCGCGCACACGCGCACGGCTCGCGGCACTCCCTATACCCCGGGATCGACGGCTCTCGTCAGCACGATGGGGTCCTTCGAGTGGTCGCGCGGGATCAGCAAGCGCAAGACCCTGTGGGTCTACTTCACCGGCGGCGACGCGAAGTCCAACGTCCTGGTGCTCAGGCCCTAGCGGAAGCCGGGCGGGCGCGCGCTCTCTGCGTGACCCTCGATCGCGCGCAGGCCAGCCTCGAGGTGGCGGATCTCCGTCACGCCGTCGACCCTGTCGCGTGACCCCGCCGGCACGAGGATGCGCTTGAAGCCCAGCCGCCGCGCCTCCGCGACGCGCTGCGCGAGGAAGGGCACCGGCCGCACATCGCCCGAGAGCGCGATCTCGCCGATGGCGAGCACATCGGAGGGGATCGCCGTCTCGAGCTGAGCCGAGGCGATAGCCAGGCACACCGCGAGGTCGGACCCCGGATCAGAGATCTGCGCACCGCCTACCGTCGCGACGAAGATGTCACGCTGCGACAGGGCCTTCAAGCCCGCCTGCGCGGTGACCGCGGCGAGGGTGACGACGCGCGTGGTGTCCAGGCCCGTGACCGTGCGCCTCGCCACCGGGCCGCCATCGGGGGAGACGAGCGCCTGGATCTCCGCGAGGAGCGGGCGACGCCCCTCCATCGTCACGGTCACGCAGGTGCCGGGCACGGGCGTGTCCCGCTGGCCGCGGAAGAGCTCGGAGGGATCGACGACCTCGGCTAGGCCCGTCTCGGTCTGCTCGAAGGCGACGATCTCGTCGGCGGGGCCGTAGCGGTTCTTGACCGCGCGCAGCAGCCGCAGCGCGGTGGTGCGCTCGCCCTCAAAGGTGAGCACGGTGTCGACGAGATGCTCCAGGGCACGCGGGCCCGCGATGGAGTTGTCCTTGGTCGACTGGCCGATGAGGAGCATCGGGATGCCGCGCTGCTTGGCCGTGCGCGTGAGCGCCTGCGTCACCTCGAGGACCTGCGACACACCGCCCGCCCGGCCCTCCAACTCCGAACTAGAGATGGTCTGCACGGAGTCGACGATGATGAGCGCAGGGCGATGATGGTCGACCTGGCCGAGGATCGTGAAGAGGTCGTTGTCGTCGGTGACGAAGAGGCGGTCGGAGACCGCCCCAATGCGCCGCGCGCGCAGTGCGATCTGGTCGGCCGACTCCTCGCCGGAGGCGTAGAGGACTGATCCGGAGTTGCGCTGGGTGAAGGCATGCGCCACCGCGAGCAGCAGGGTCGACTTGCCGACTCCGGGCTCGCCCGCGACGAGCACGACCTGGCCAGCGACCAGGCCGCCGCCTACGACGCGATCGAACTCGCCCGCACCCGTGGGCAGGCGGCGTACGCGCTCGTCGGCGATCTCCGTGACGGGCTGCGCGGGGCGCACCGCGGCCGCGGCCTTGCCCGACTTGGCGGCCTTCGTCGTGGGCGCCGCAGCGACCTCAGCGACGGTGCCGAACTCCTGGCACTTGGGGCAGCGGCCCACCCAGCGCAGCGACGTCGCACCGCAGGCGTTGCACTGGTAGGAGACGCT
>CAZLNF010000332.1:0-1647 GCA_964560885.1 uncultured Actinomyces sp.
GGACCTCCTTCAGGCAAGGGCTCCTGCTGTACCTGGTGGTTGCCCTGCACCGCGCGTTCGGCAGTGGGCGCACCGCGGACGGCGTCACGGCCACTCACACGCCAAAGGGCGGGAGCGATCAGCGTGTGATCACTCCCGCCCCTCGTCAGAGCGTAAGCAGAACTACTTCGTCCTGACCCGCACCGTCTCCGCGACGCCCGGGCCGGCGTAGCTCACAGCGCGCACCTTGATGGTCACAGACTTGTTGGATCCCAGGCCCGTGAGCCTGACCGAGGTCTGGGTCGACGGGTAGTCCGTCCAGGCACCCTTGTTGACCTTGACCTGGTAGCCGACGAGGACGGCTCCCTGGAGCGCCATCGGCGACTTCCAGGACACCTGAGCACCGCCCTTGAGCGACCTTGCCTTGAGGTCCTGCACGGCACCCGGTGCCACAGCCTGGCTGATCGCGAAGGCCACGCCCGATCCGACACCGACGGCCGAGATGCTGGTCTTGGCGGCATCGGGCACCGCCGCCACTGCCGCGTCATCACCCCAGGTGATGACGGACCCGCCGGAGGTGACGGCCGCGATGTTGCCGCCTCCTGCGGCGATGGCGACGATATTGGCCTGCGCCTCAGCAGGCACGGCGCGGACGGCAGCGCTGCCGCCCCAGACGAGGACCTTGCCCCCGTCGAGAGCCGCCGAGAAGGTGTCACCTGCAGCGATGGCAGTCACTCCGGTGCCAGCCTCAGCCGGGACGGTGGTCTGGCCGGCAGCGTTGGAACCCCAGGCGATGACGCCACCGCCCTTGAGTGCGAGCGAATGCTGACCGCCGGCGGCAATTGCATCGACCTTCGACTGCGCAGCGACAGGGATGGTCGTCTGACCAGCCGCGTTGTCACCCCACCCGAGGACTGAGCCCCCGACAGTGTCATCGACATAGCGGATGGCGAGCGCATGAGCACCTCCTGCTGCGACCTCGTCCACGCGGGTCTGCGTGGCGGCGGGTAGCGGGGAGACCTGGCCCTTGCCGTTGCCTCCCCAGGCCACGACCTTGCCCGTGAACGCATCGATCTTCTTGATGGCGAGGGAGAAGTCAGCTCCTGCCGAGAAACTGATGACATCGGACTTCGCCTCATCGGGCACGGTGGTCTGGCCCGCAGCGTTGGATCCCCAGGCGATGATCCCGAAGTCCTTCATCGCGAGCACGTGAGCGCCGCCGACCTCGATGGCCTGCACGTCCCTTTGCGCCTCTGCGGGGATCGTGAGGGATGCAGACCCCACATTGCCCCACCCCCAGACCTTGCCAATGCCGTCGGCGGCCTGCGCAGGACCAGCAGCCACGGCTGTGAGCCCGGCAAGTGCCACTGTCAGCGAAAGCGCACTCGCGAGTGCAGCGCGTCTCATAGGGGGATCTCCACTCTCTCGTGATGGACGTCGGCAAGGGGATAGCGACGTGGAATGACTTGTGAACGTACCAACGCGCGAACGTTCCTTGCCTGCGTAGTCAGACATGTCATGAATAGGCGAAATCAAGCAAGCGACAAGAGCCCGTCACGGATCTGCAGACTTCAGCTCGCGCACGCCCGTCGTCGCGCGATCGTCAACGAATTGGGCCACACATGCAGACGGCGCACCCTGTCGGATGCGCCGCGCGTGGAGCTGAGG
>CAZLNF010000333.1:0-1644 GCA_964560885.1 uncultured Actinomyces sp.
GACGACATCAGGCTGCTGCTGGCGAAGAAGCACGCGGTCAGGAGCCCGAAGACGATGCTGACCACCTCCTGACCCTACTCAGGAGCCAGGCGAGACCCTGCCGCGAAACACGGGCGCAACACGACCCGGATACGGTCCTCCCGTGAACGCGCACGAGCCCGATGCCGCCCTGCGCGAGGACATCCGCACCCTGGGGACCCTCCTGGGCCAGTCACTCGCCCAGCACGGTGGCCCCGAACTCCTCGAGGCCGTCGAGCGCATCCGCGCTGCCGTCCGGGACGACCCCGCCGAAGCGACACGCATCATCGACGAGGTAGACCTGCACGAGGCGACCTTGATTGCCCGTGCCTTCTCCATCTACTTCGACCTCGCCAACGTCGCAGAGCAGGTGCAGCGCGCGCGCGACGTCCGGGCCCGCCGGCGCACCGAGGGCAGCCTGCTCACGCGCACCGCCGGACGCGCCCTGGACCTGGGCGCCACTCCCGAGCAGGCCAGGCTGCTTGCCGAGGAGATGGCGGTGCGCCCCGTCTTCACGGCACATCCCACTGAGGCGGCACGTCGGTCGGTCCTCACCAAGCAGCGGCGCATCGCCGACCTGCTCCTCGATGCCCTCATCGATGACGAGCGGCGCTGGTCGCGCATCGCCGAGCTCGTCGACCTGCTGTGGCAGACCGACGAGCTGCGCCTCGAGCAGCCACAGGTGGTCGACGAGGCACGCAATGCCCTCTACTACCTCGATGACCTCGCGCGCGGCCCGCTCGCCGAGGTGCTCGATGATCTCGCCACGGCATTCCGCATGCTCGGTGCCGACCTGCCGCCCGATAGCACTCCACTGACCTTCGGCTCCTGGATCGGCGGCGACCGGGACGGCAATCCCTTCGTCACCCCCGAGGTGACGCGCGCGGTCATCGACTTCCAGCGCGACCACGCCATCAGCGACATCCTGCCCATCGTCGACCGGCTGCTCGAGGACCTCTCGGTGAGTGAGCGCCTCTCCGGCGCGGATCCTGCCTTGCGGGCCCATGTGGATGCGGATCTCGAGTCCCTGCCGGAATTCGACAGGCGATTCCTGCGGCTCAATGCCGAGGAGCCTGTGCGCCTCAAGCTCTCGATCATCCACAACCGGCTGCGGCTCACGCGTGAGCGGCTCGCCTCACGTGGCCCGCACGTGTCCGGACGGGACTACCGCACCACTCGCGAACTCCTCGACGACCTCATGCAGGTGCGCGCCACACTCGCATCGGACGACTCCATCGCCGCCATCGGCGTCATCGACAGGGCACTTCGCGTGATCGCCGCCATCGGCCTGCCCCTGGCCACTCTCGACATCCGTGAGCACTCGGCCAAGTACCGCGAAGCGATCGCCCAGCTCGTGCGACGCCTGCCCGGCACTCCCGACTTCACCGTGCTCGATGCGGACGCACGCCGCGAGCTGCTCTCCGCCGAGCTGCTCTCACGACGCCCACTCGCACCCACTCCCCCGCCGCTCGACGCGTCGGCCATGGCCACCTACGGCGCCTTCGTCTCCGCACGCGAAGCCATCGAGCGCTACGGCCCCCGCACGGTCGAGACGTGCATCGTGTCGATGACCAAGGGAGCCGACGACGTCCTCGCCGCCGTGGTCCTGGCCCGCGAGGCCGGCCT
>CAZLNF010000334.1:0-1640 GCA_964560885.1 uncultured Actinomyces sp.
TCGTGCGCGAGAACGTCGAGGATCTCTACGCCGGCATCGAGCACATGCAGACCCCTGATGTCGCGCAGTGCCTGAAGATCATCTCTCGGCTCGGTAGCAGGCGCGTCGCGATCACCGGGCTCGAGCTCGCACGTGCCGAGGGCCGAACAAAGGTTGCGGTGGCCACCAAATCCAACATCATGAAGATGACCGAGGGGATGCTTCAGCGCGAGTTCACGGAAGCGGCGAAGGACTACCCCGAGCTGGAGACCTGGCACGTCATCATCGACAACTGTGCCCACCAGCTCGTCAAGGCCCCCGAGCAGTTCGAGGTCATCGTCACCACCAACATGAACGGCGACATCATCAGCGACCTGACGAGTGCGCTCGTCGGAGGCCTCGGCTTCGCACCCTCAGCCAACCTCGGTTCCGAGGTCGCGATCTTCGAGGCCGTCCACGGGTCCGCCCCGAAGTACGCCGGCAAGGACGTCGCCAATCCGACCGCCGTGGCGCTGTCCGCCGTGATGATGCTGCGCCATCTCGGCCAGTTCGACGCCGCCGACACGATGGAGCAGGCGATCTTCCGCACGCTCGAGGACGGCATCCACACCCAAGACGTCAAGGTCGACACCCCCGTCGGTACGGCGGCGTACGTCGACGCGGTCCTCGAGCGCATGGGGCAGCGCTCGTCGCTGGCTTCGCGCCCACACCGTCCCATCACGCTGCCGGATATCACCCGCGAGCAGGCCCGCTCGCACCCCGGGTCACGGACCAAGGCGGGGGTCGACATCTTCATCGAGTCCGAGCTCGAACCGAGGCAGATCGCCGAGAGGCTCCAATCCGTCATCCGCGGGACCCCGTACACCTTGAAGATGATCTCCAATCGCGGCACCGTCGTCTGGCCGTCCACCGGCGGATCCACCGGGTGCATCGACCACTTCCGGTGCCGATTCATCATCTCGGACCAGGCTTCCTGGAACCCGGAGTCGGTCCTCGGCCTGCTGCAGCGCGTGGGCAAGGACTTCCGGTGGATGCACGTCGAGAAGCTCGAGGTCGTAGACGGCGAGCCCATGTACACCCGTGCCCAGGGGGAGAACTAGCGCGTCGATGGACGGTGAGCGCGCGCGAATGGGGCACCATGGCGCCGTGGCCAGCCCTTCCCCGAGCACGCGTCCTTGGACGCTGCTCACGAGTCATGGGCGCGTGCTGCTCATCATCGCCCAGGAACCCGACCTGCGGCTGCGCGACATCGCCGGGCGCGCGGGCATCACTGAGCGCTCAGCCCAGGGCATCGTGAGCGACCTCGAACACGAGGGCTATATCGAGCGCGAGAAGGTGGGCCGCCGCAACGCCTACCGACTCCACCCCGAGATGCCCTTCCGGCATCCGGCGGAGTCGGGGCACACCGTGGGCGAACTCCTCGGGCTCTTCACCGACGCACGGCCTCGCGGCGCGTCTGCCTAGTCGGTGCCGGACTCCATCGCCGCGCGATCGAGCATCTCCTCATCGGCGGCGACCGCCTCGGATGCGGCGATGGCCTCCGCGCCACCGGCATCGAGACGCCCCACGAGCTCGACATGCCCCGCGCCCAACTGTCCCTGCGCGGCGTAGAGCTCGAGCTTGGTGCGGGTGTCCGCGATATCGAGGTTGCGCATGGTGAG
>CAZLNF010000335.1:0-1637 GCA_964560885.1 uncultured Actinomyces sp.
CGCTGACCTCGCCGCATGATCGCGGCACCCTTCTCGAAGTCGAGGCGCTCCACCTCGAAACCGGGATAGAGACCCATCCACTCCTCGAGGATCTCCTGCTCATCGCGTCGAATCATGTCGTCGAGCACGATGGTCGCCTTCGCGGATAGGCGAGCATAGAGCGCGGGCAACGCGGGCCAGCGCGCGTGCGACGTGCCCTGCCCGGGCGGACCGTCGATGCAGAGCAGGTCGATGTCGCCGATGCCAGCCAGGGCGTCGAGGTCGTACCAGCGGACCGACCTGCCCTCGATCACCTGCTCGCGCAGCGGCGCGTGGATCACCGTGAGCCAGTCCTCCACGCCCTGGCGTCGCGCCAGTTCCCGCGTGCCCTGCGCAAAGAACTCTTCGTGGTCCACCCCGATAACCCGGCCGTCATAGCCGGCCGTGCGCATCGCTGCGGCCATCCACACGCTCGACTGACCGCTGCCGAGATCGACGACGGTGCGCGGGTGGTGCTCAAGCACATCACCCGCGAGCCACAGCAGCAGGTCCTCTGACGCCGCCCACGTGCCGGGCCGCGGCATAGGCAGGGCCATGGGGACGAGGCGCATGAGCTGCATGTAGTCCTCGAGCAGCACGACCTGGTCGTCGATCTGATTCATGATCGAGAGACGGAGTTCGCGATCCTGGCGCGTCACTGCCTCACGCAGGCGCGACGACTGATCCACGGCTCTCTTGGCCTCGCGCTCTGCAGCGGTCGCGCGCTCCCGTGCCTCTCGGGTCGCCTTGAAGAGGATCTCGTGGCGCTTCTCCGCGATGGACCGCATGGCGTCGACCTTGTGCTCCGTGCGCGCTTGGCGTCCTGCGGCGGACCGGAGCCACATGAGTGCCTGACCCAGGACGGCGCCCAACACCAGGCCGAGCACCGCCGCGATCACCAGCGCGAGCGCGGAGGCACCGAGTGCCCACGTGAGCAGCCCCGCCAGAAGCGCCAGGAGCACGCCGAGCGCAGCGACGGGCAGCCGAGACCTCATGGGGCGAGGCTACCCTTCCCGATGTGGAGCGAAGTGCGAGCACGCGGCCGGGAGTCTCGGTGGTGATGCCCGTGCTCGACGAGGAGGCACATCTCGGCGAGGCGGTGGGCGCGATCCTCAACTCGGACTATTCGGGGCCCCTGCAGGTGGTCCTGGCCCTCGGCCCCTCGCAGGATGCCACCGACGAGATCGCAGCAGGGCTGGCCGCGAGTGATCCTCGCGTTCGGACCGTCCCCAATCCCACCGGCCGCACCGCGGCCGCCCTCAACGCAGCCATCGCCGCTGCCGATCACGACATCATCGTGCGCGTCGATGGCCACGCCGTCATTCCCCGCGACTACATCGCGATCGCCGTGAGCACCCTCGAGGACACCGGCGCGGACAATGTCGGCGGCATTATGGGCGCGGAGGGCGTGACTGACTTCGAGCGCGCCGTAGCCGCTGCGATGACATCGTGGTTCGGCGTCGGCGGAGCGGCGTTCCACATCGGTGGTGGCGCAGGTGAGGCACTCACGGTCTATCTAGGTTGCTTCCGCCGATCCGCGCTCGAGCGCGTGGGGGGCTTCGATGAGTCCATGGTCCGCGCGCAGGACTGGGAACTCAACCACCGCATTCGCGCGACGG
>CAZLNF010000336.1:0-1631 GCA_964560885.1 uncultured Actinomyces sp.
GACCGTGAAGGTGTTGGCTCCGGTGACGAAGCGACCGGGGCCCTTGGCGGGGAGCGAGAGGTCGACGGCGGCGTTCTCGATCGGATTCCCGAAGACGTCGGTGACGCCGACGAGAGCCTCGAAGCTCTCGCCCGCGTCCACCGTGCTCTCCGTCACCGTAAGGGCGACATTGCGTGCCGCTTCACGCGCCGTGACGACGGGGATGAGTGTCGTCGTGGAGTTGAGCCCCTCGACGTAGACATTGGCCTCGCCTACCGCGGTGGCGAAGAGATAGACCGAAGCCGTGCAGCGTTCGACACCGCTCTCGCTGAAGACGGTGACCTCGGGCTCTCCTAGCGGATCCTCGACGAGCGACTCGAGCAGGAGACCTCCGGTCGCGCGGAAGCGGACGGGGGATCCGCTGGTGGATGTGACGACCTCGAGGCGCATCGCCATGGGCCGCTCGGGTGTGCCGCCCGCGAGTCCGTTGTAGGGCACGACCAGCGGCACGGTGCGCTGCTCCGCGGGCACGCCATCGACACTGAAGTCGGAGATGTCGGGCGGAGTGACGGAATCACCCGCGGCGCATGCGGCTGCCGGCATCGTCTCGGTGGGGCTGGGCGTGGGGCTGGGGGAGGACGCACCGAAGGGCAGGAGCCCGCATCCGGCAAGCAATGTCGCGGACACAGCCAGGACCCCCGCGTGCCACACCTGCCTCACCTGGTCATCGTACGTCGCTCATACCGATGCTTCGTCCAGGCGCGACTAGGCTCACGGCTTGTGATCACCTTGGTCGTCGGATCCGGTGCCCGCGAGCACGCCCTCGTGCGTGCCCTGCGACGTGACCCGCAGGTAAACGACGTGCATGTCGCGCCCGGCAATGCCGGCATCGCACAGGACGCACACGTCCATCCGGTGGATGCACTCGACGGCGAGGCGGTCGCGGATCTTGCGGCCTCCCTCGGCGCGGACCTCGTCATCATCGGCCCGGAGGCTCCTCTCGTCGCGGGGGTTGCCGATGCCGTGCGCGCCCGCGGGATCGCCTGCTTCGGCCCGAGTGCAGAGGCGGCACGCCTGGAGGGGAGCAAGGCCTTCGCCAAGGAGGTCATGGCAGCTGCCGGAGTGCCGACCGCGCGGCCCGCCGTGTGCACGTCCCTCCCCGAAGTCGAAGCCGCCCTTGACGATCTCGGAGCGCCGTACGTCGTGAAGGACGACGGCCTGGCCGCGGGCAAGGGCGTGGTGGTCACCGACGACCGCGGCGCAGCGCTCGACCATGCGCGCGCCTGTTTCGATGCTGGCTCAGCGGTCGTCATCGAGGAGTACCTCGACGGTCCGGAGGTCTCGCTCTTCGCCATCACCGATGGCGTGACGGTCGTGCCGCTGCGCCCCGCGCAGGACTTCAAGCGCGTCGGAGACGGCGATGCGGGGCCCAACACCGGCGGCATGGGCGCCTACTCCCCGCTCCCCTGGGCGCCCGATGACCTCGTCGACGAGACGATGCGCACGGTGCTGCAGCCGACGGTCGACGAGATGCGCCGTCGCGGCACTCCCTTCGCCGGCCTGCTCTACGCCGGGCTCGCACTGACGTCCAAGGGCCTGCGCGTCGTGGAGTTCAACGCGCGCTTCGGCGATCCCGAGACGCAGGTGGTGCT
>CAZLNF010000337.1:0-1631 GCA_964560885.1 uncultured Actinomyces sp.
GTCGGCATCCTCCCGCCCGAGCCGTCTTTCGGTGCGATGCTCTCGGAGAGCGTGCAGTACTTCCAACTCGTGCCGAGCTACCTCTTCATCCCCGGCACGCTGCTCGTCATCGTCGTCGTCGCCTTCAATCTCGCGGGCGACTCGGTGCGCGATGCCCTCGATCCCAAGGCGGCCAAGTGATGGCGCCCATGGTCTCCCGTCCGACACCGATCGACCCGTTCGCGGGCCGTGGGAGGAAGGTCACATCCGTGACCGGCGGTGCACTGAAGGAGGAAATATGGTGAAGTCCAAGGCGACTCTCGCGATTGGTATCGCGGCGGGTGCGCTGATCCTCGCCGCATGCAGCGGTGGGTCATCGGATGGAGGGTCGAGCAGTTCTGGCGCTCCCGCGGGCGAGGGCCAGCCGGGTGGCACGCTCACGATCCTGTCCCCGGCCGAGCAGATCCTGTCGCTCGATCCGCAGGTCGTCTACACCGGCGAGGACCTTGCCTTCCTCGGTGCGACGATCCAGCGCTCTCTGACCGCCTATCAGGTGGCCCCGGGCGATGCCGAGGGCACGACCCTCGTCCCGGACATGGCGACCGACCTGGGCACGGCTACGAACGGTGGCAAGACCTGGCAATTCACGCTGCGCGACGGAATGAAGTGGGAGAACGGCAACCCCGTGACCTGCGAGGACGTGGCCTACGGCGTGTCACGCCAGTTCGACATCGGCCTTACCGAGGGCGGCCCGGTCTATGCCGTGAGCTACCTCGATATCCCGACCGACGAGGAAGGCAACTCAGCGTATGCCGGCCCCGCGGACGGCACCGGCCAGGAGATTTTCGACAAGGCCGTGGTGTGCGACGGCAACACCATCACCTTCAACCTCAACCAGCCGGTCCCCGACTTCAATTACACGGTGACCCTGGGCTTCAGCGCCGTCCCGGCTGACATGGCCGCGGGCGTGGAGTACGGCGACAAGCCGATGTCCAATGGTCCCTACAAGATCTCCGAGTACGCCAAGGGCAAGGGCGGCAAACTCGTCCTCGTCCGCAACGAGAACTGGAGCCCGGACGTTGATCCCTACCGCAAGGCCTACCCCGACTCCTGGGTCGTGAACTTCGGTATCGAGGAGTCCGTGGCGGATCAGCGCGTCATCCAGAGCTCCGGCGAGGATGAGTTCGCGATGGTCCAGGGCCTCACGACCGCCTCACTGCCGATCGTCTTCGAGGATCCGCAGTACGAGTCGCGTCGCATCGACGCCTTCGATCCCTACACGATCTACGCGGCGGTCAACGTCGAGAAGATCCCGGATGAGAAGTGCCGCCAGGCCATCGGCGTCGCCCTCGACCGCGAGGCCCTCCTGCTCAATGCCGGCGGCACCTTCGCCGGTGAGTTCGCCGACGGCGTCGTCAAGCCCAACATCGGCATCGACTACGCCCCCACGGGCCTGTGGGATGGCCTCCTCGGCCAGCCCGTGCCCGGCACCGGTGACCCGGAGTTCGCCAAGAAGCTGCTCTCCGAGGGTGCGAACTGCCCGACCGAGATCACGCTCGACTACGCGCAGAGCGAGGACAACGACAAGGCTGCCGCTATCTGGGTCGAGTCGCTCAAGCGGGCCGGCATCACCGTGAAGCCGAACCCCATCG
>CAZLNF010000338.1:0-1629 GCA_964560885.1 uncultured Actinomyces sp.
GACGACAAGAAGAAGGACGACAAGAACGCGGAGTAGTCGCTAGCCTCGCTGCATGCGTCGACTCCTCGCCACGGCCGCCGCGGCGGCGCTCGCCACCCTCGCCATCTCCGTGCCGGCCCAGGCTGCCGACAAGGCGTACGTCGCCCTCAACGAGAAGGGCCTGAAGCAGGTCCTCATCAAGAAGTCCTGGGGCCCGGCATGGCTCGGCCCCGTCGACGAATACGAGACCAACGTCGCCATGACCGGACTGAGGCCCGAGTTGTGCGAGGTCAACGGCAAGGTCATCAAGGGCGAGAAGTCCTCATCGCACTCGGCCATGTTCATGAACTTCGCGCAGAGCAAGGAGGGCCATCTGCTCCTGCTCCAGCAGTACGTCTACCAGTACAAGGACGTGCAGACAGCTGAATTCGCGTGGCAGCAACTGCTCAATGCTTCCAGCTCATGCCCGGGCACGATCACCGAGGACATCGTGCAGAACGGCGAGAAGGTCGGCACGGCGACCGTGAAGACGTCGGTCTTCATCGAGCCGTCGATGTATGGCCAGGACCAGCTCATCATCAACGGCGACGTGCAGATCGACGAGCCGATCCCGGGAGGCGTCGGCTCGCGGGAGGCCGCAGACCAACTACAGATCTTCACCTACACGGGCTCGGCGATCGTCCAGATCTCGGCGTACAAGGACGTGCCGAAGCAGAAGAACTGGGTCTTCTCCGAGCCGCAGGTCGCCACCGTCGAGACGCTCGCGCTGCTCGCTATCCAGCGCTATCACCTCATGGCATACAAGGCGCTCTAGGCCCGTAGGCGGTCCAGCAGCGGCGAGCCGAAGACGCCGCGCGCATCGAGCGCGTCCCATGTCGCCACCGCGGGACGGATGGCCTCGCGCACCCAGGCAAGCACGGTGGGGTCGGTCCACGGGCCCTCTGCGGAGACCGCCCACGCCTTGGACCACTCCGGACGCAGGCGCCCGGCGAAGCGCTCCCACAGCCACGCCTCGTACTCGGCGTAGAACTGCCAGGCCAGCGGCATGCCGGGAGTGGTCACCAGGTCGATCCAGATGACGCGCTCGGAGTCGCCGAGCGGCAGGCCCGGCGAGAGCAGCGCGGGCACCGCACCGGAGACGCCGACAGCATCAGCACGATCGACATCCGTGACGCGCATCTCCAGACAGCTGTTGATGGGGTCGTGCCCGGCACGCGCATAGTCGTGCAGCATCTGATCGAAGTGGTGCGCGATGTCATGGATCGCCGCTTGCACCTCTTCGGCGCGCACGTGCACGGCGTAGGCAAGGCTCACCACGCGCAGGGTGTCGTGCTGGACGTAGAGCAGCATGTTGCCCGACGTGCCGTGCCACTCGTGATCGGGCGGCGACAGGTGGCGCATCTCGCGCAGCGTCGCGCGCTCGACGAGCGGCGTGAGCCACGGCAGGTGCGCGAGCGTCTTGGTGAAAGCTGTCGTGAACGCTGTCGGCAGATCCGGTGAGAGCCGCACGGTGAGCGGCTCGGTGACGCGCGGGCCTTCGACGTAGCCCTCCTCGGTGAAGTGCTGCACGAGTGGCGTCTGCGTGAAGGGGAACCACAGCGCCTGCACGCGCCCGTGCTCCTCGACCAGTGCCTGGATGCTCCCCTCGGC
>CAZLNF010000339.1:0-1621 GCA_964560885.1 uncultured Actinomyces sp.
GCGAGCTTCCTCGTCAAGGACCTCCACCTGCCGTGGCAGCGCGGCGCAGCGCACTTCATGCGCTGGCTGCGCGACGGTGACCTGGCGAGCAACTCCCACGGCTGGCAGTGGACGGCGGGCTGCGGCACCGACGCCTCGCCGTACCACCGGGTCTTCAACCCCGTCGGCCAGGGCGAGAGGTTCGATCCCGACGGCGACTACGTGCGCCGCTACGTGCCGGAGCTCGCCCATCTGCCGGGCAAGACCGCGCACACCCCGTGGGACACCCTGGGGGGCTACGACCACGGCTACCCCGAGCGGATCGTCGACCACGCGACGGAGCGTCTGGAGGCGCTGGACCGCTTCGCCCAGATGAAGCAGGCCGGGAGCGACTGACAGCCAGTGCCCTGGCTCCGGGTCCAGATCCCCATCCGGGCTCGAACTCTGGGTAGATGAGGCCCTGGGAGGGCGCGATCCACCCAAAGTTCGCGGGCGCCGCTGAAGCAGGCCGCGAGCGACTGACATTCCACCTGTCACACTCACCCCATGTCAGCGGTGGCGGTGCTGTCCCTCAAGGGCGGCGTAGGCAAGAGCACGACCGTGCTCGGCCTGGCCGGTGCTGCCTGGGCGCGCGGGATCTCCACCCTTGTCATCGACCTGGACCCGCAGGCCAATGCCACCGTGGCCCTCGATCCTCCGCCCTTCGCCTTCACGGTCGGCGACGTGCTGGCTGACGGCCGGCCCGGCATCGCCCGCGAGGCCATCGTGGGCACCGGCTGGGGTCCGCCGATCGACGTGCTGCCGAGCGAAGAGGCGGTCGCGCACCGCAATCGCCCCGAGGGCTCCGACTCGGCGACGCGCCTGCGGGTGACCCTCGCAGGAGTCACCGAGGCCTACGACCTCGTCCTCCTCGATTGCCCGCCGTCACTGGATGAGCTCACCCGCAACGGCCTCGCCGCTGCCGACAGCGCACTCGTCGTCACCGAACCCGGCTTCTTCGCCCTGCAGGGCGCGACGCGCGCGCTCACGGCTGTAGAAGCCGCACGCACGTCGGTCAACCTGCGCCTGCGCACCGCCGGAGTCCTCGTGAATCGCGTGCGCGGCAATCTCTCGGAGCACCGCTACCGCATCGAGGAGTTGCGCGGGGTCTACGGCGACCTCGTGCTCGACCCCGTGATCCCCGAGCGTTCCGCGGTGCAGCAGGCCCAGGGCGCGGGCGTGCCCGTGCAGGCCTGGCGCTCCCCCGGTGCCGCCGAGGTCAGCGACGCCTTCGACGACATCCTCGACCGCCTCCTCGCCTGACGGCGTACCGTTGCTTGACTGACTTCGGAGGACACATGGCACCGCAGACGCCTCGCCCCGCGCTGAGCCGCGCCCCTGATGCCGACCTGCATCCGGTGAGCGGTCGGCCGCTGCCCGCCCCGATCCCCGGCGGCGTCAAGGAGGGCAAGGGCAAGTCCAAGGCCCAAGTCGTCAAGGCCAAGAGCCTCAAGCCCGGCAAGGGCGCGACAGCCGCCGACGCGATCACGGGCCCACCCAAGGACAAGTACGTCGACCTCGGTGCTCGCGTGCCCAAGTCGGTGCGCAAGCGCCTGCGGGCCGAGGCCAAGGCGCAGGGCGTCGCCCCCGACGACCTGCTCTC
>CAZLNF010000340.1:0-1615 GCA_964560885.1 uncultured Actinomyces sp.
GCGGTGAAGCCGCAGCCGGAGATCTTCCGCGCCGCCCTCGACGCCCTCGAGGTGACTCCCGAGGAGACGCTCATGGTGGGCGATACCTGGACCGATGATGGGGGAGCGGCGGCCGTGGGCATCCGCACGCTCATCCTGCCGCGCACCCGAGGCCGCGTGCATGGCCTCGACGCGGTCCTGCGGCTGGTGGGCTGACAGACTCCGGGCAGGAGGGACCGCCATGGACTTCGGCTACGACGCGACAACGCAGGACTACCGCGAGCGCCTGCTCGCCTTCATGGACGCACATGTCTATCCGCAGGAGGCCGAGTTCTACGCCACCGTCGGCAAGCAGGGTGACTACTGGGCCTGGAGTCGCGACCCGATCCTGCGTGACCTGCAGGGCAAGGCGCGGGCCGAAGGACTGTGGAATCTCTTCATGCCCACAGAGCCCTACGGTGCGGGTCTTACCAACCTGCAGTACGCGCCCCTGGCCGAGATCATGGGTCGCAGTCCGGCACTCGGTCCGCCGACCTTCAACTGCGCCGCTCCTGACACCGGCAACATGGAAGTGCTGGTGCTCGCGGGCAACGACGAGCAGAAGGAGCGCTGGCTCCGACCACTCCTCGACGCCGAGATCCGCTCGGCCTTTGCCATGACCGAGCCCGATGTCGCCTCGTCGGATGCCACCAACATCTCGACCTCCATCGTGCGCGACGGGGATGAATACGTCATCAACGGGCGCAAGTGGTGGATCACGGGGGCGATGAACCCCGACTGCGCAGTATTCATCGTGATGGGCAAGACCGATCCGGCTGCCGATCGCCATCTGCAGCAGTCGATGATCCTCGTCCCGCGGGATACGCCGGGCCTGGAGATCGTGCGCCCGATGGAGGTTTTCGGCTACGACGACCATGACCATGGTGGCCACGCTGAGTTGCGCTTCACCGACGTACGCGTGCCGGTTGCCAACCTGCTCGCGGGCGAGGGCGCGGGATTCGCGATCGCGCAGGGCCGTCTCGGCCCGGGTCGCATCCACCACTGCATGCGCTCGATCGGCATGGCCGAGCGCGCCATCGAGCTCATGTGCGAGCGGGTCGAGGCACGGATGGCCTTTGGGCGTCCCCTCGCCGACCAGGGCGTGATCCGTCAGTGGATCGCGCAGTCGCGCATCGAGGTCGAGCAGTTGCGCCTGCTCACCTTCAAGGCAGCGTGGCTCATGGACACCGTCGGCGTGCGTGGAGCGCACACCGAGATCCAGGCCATCAAGGTTGCGGCGCCGCTCACCGTGCAGGGCATCCTCGATCGCGCGATCCAGGCGCATGGCGGCATGGGTGTCTCGCAGGACACCCCGCTCGCGGCGATGCTCGCCGGCATCCGCACCCTGCGTCTCGCCGATGGGCCCGACGAGGTGCACCTCGCCGCACTGGGCAAGCACGAGATCAAGCGGCAGCGCGAGCGACGCGAGAGCTGAGGCCTCAGGCCGGATAGACGTCCAACTCGGTCGCCTTGGCGCTCAGCCACACCCGCGCCCCCTCGTGCAGCCCCAGGTCGGCAACGGCCGCCGGGGTGATCACCGCCGTCAATGCCGGGGGGCCCTCGACCTCGAGGCGCACGAGATCTCCCCGTGCCTCGC
>CAZLNF010000341.1:0-1613 GCA_964560885.1 uncultured Actinomyces sp.
CGCGCCGCGTGCAGTGCTGGCCGCGAGAGACCGACGCGCTGGGCCAGGGTCGGATCGGCGCCGTACGTCGTGTCGCCCACGAGCGGATGTCGCATTGCCGCCATGTGCACGCGGATCTGATGCGTGCGGCCGGTCTCGAGGTCGATCTCGAGCAGGCTGGCATGCGGAAAGGCCTCGAGCGTGTCGTAGTGCGTCACGCTCGGGCGACCACCGCTGACGACCGCCATCTTGTAGTCGGCACTCGGATGGCGAGCAATCGGAGCGTCGATCGTCCCGGTGAGCGGATCGAGATGCCCCTGAGCGATGGCGCGATAGACCTTGGTCACGGACCGGTCCTTGAACTGCCGCTTGAGATCGGTGTACGCCGGCTCGCTCTTGGCCACCACCATGAGCCCCGTCGTGCCGACATCAAGCCGATGCACCACGCCCTGGCGCTCGGCCGCGCCCGAGGTGGAGATCCGGTAGCCCGCAGCGGCGAGACCGCCCACCACCGTGGGCCCGTCCCACCCCGGGCTCGGATGGGCTGCGACGCCGACGGGCTTGTCCACGATGACGATGTCGTCGTCGTCGTGGACGATGCGCATGCCGTCGACAGGCTCGGGTGCACGCTCGACCTCGGGGTCCGGCAGGGCCACTTCGAGCCAGGCATCGGCCACCAGGCGATCGGACTTGGCCACGGGACGCTCATCGAGGGACACCGCACCCGAAGCGCACAGGTCCGCGGCGGCCGAGCGCGAGAGTCCGAGCAGTCGGGCAATGCCTACGTCGGCCCGCTCCCCCGCCAGCCCCTCGGGCACCGGGAGGCGGCGCACGTCAGGCATCGACACTGACGCGGGGCTTGCCCGACATGTCGACGCCGCGGATGGTGAGCACGACCATGAGGATGGCCGAGCTGACGATCGCCACGTCGGCGACGTTGAAGACAGGCCAGTAGGGAAGCTGGAAGAAGTCGACGACATACCCCTGGCCGGGTCCGGAGTACTCCTCGCCGAATCCGGGGGGACGAATCAGTCGATCGATGAGGTTGCCGACGGCGCCGCCCAGGAGTCCACCCAGGGCGATAGCCCACGGCAGGCTGCCCAGACGGGTCGCCGTGCGAATGATGACGACGGCTACGACGACGGCGATGATGGCAAACAGCCACGTGAAACCCGACCCGATCCCGAAGCCCGCACCGGTGTTCTCGACGAAGGTGAGCCGGAACCACTGGCCTACGACCTCGATCGGCCCCTCGCCGGAGGCGATCCGGGGCTGGAGCACCGCCAGAGCCCAGGCCTTGGTCGCCTGGTCGAGGGCAATCACGAGGACGGCGACCGCGAGCGTGACCCAGATGAGTCGGGGGCGCGCGCGGGTCTGCACAGGGGTGGGGGGCGCGTCCGTCATTTCACCAGGCTACGCGGAGGCTCGGGCGCATGCTGGGGCCAGGGCACGCAAATCCATCACGTGGCGAGCCCCGCGGCTAATAGGCCCTGCGCTCCTCGATCTCCTTGCACGACAGGCACATGGTGGCGCGCGGGAATGCCTGAAGTCGGAATTTGCCGACCGGCTTGGCGCACACCTCGCACATGCCGTAGGTGCCGTTGTCGATGCGCGCGAGGGCATGTTCGGTCTGC
>CAZLNF010000342.1:0-1595 GCA_964560885.1 uncultured Actinomyces sp.
AGGCCATCGACGCGGTCATCGACCTCGAGAAGATGGGCCTGCCCTTCAACCGCACCCCGGAGGGGCGCATCGACCAGCGCCGCTTCGGCGGGCACACCCGCAATCACGGCGAGGCTGCCGTGCGCCGGTCCTGTTACGCCGCTGACCGCACCGGGCACATGATCCTGCAGACCCTCTACCAGAACTGCGTGAAGGAGGGCGTGGAGTTCTACAACGAGTTCTACGTGCTCGACCTCATCCTGGTGGAACGCGACGGGCGCAAGGAAGCGGCGGGCGTCGTCGCCTATGAACTCGCCACGGGCGCTATTCACGTCTTCCATGCCAAGGCCGTCATCTTCGCCACCGGCGGCTACGGCAAGGTGTGGAAGACCACGTCCAATGCGCACACCCTCACCGGGGATGGCATGGCGATCGCCTACCGTCGCGGCCTGCCGCTGGAGGACATGGAGTTCTACCAGTTCCACCCCACGGGCCTGGCCGGCCTGGGCGTGCTCCTCACGGAGGGTGCGCGCGGCGAGGGCGGCATCCTCCGCAATGCCAGCGGCGAGCGCTTCATGGAGCGGGTCGCCCCCACGATCAAGGACCTCGCGCCCCGCGACATGGTCGCTCGCGCGATGGTTGCGGAGGTCCGCGAGGGTCGTGGGGCTGGACCCGACAAGGACTACGTCTACCTGGACCTCACGCACCTTCCCAAGGAGCAGATCGAGGCCAAGTTGCCCGACATCACCGAGTTCGCGCGCACCTATCTCGGCGTCGATCCGGTGACCGAGCTCGTGCCTGTCTTCCCCACCGCTCACTACGCCATGGGTGGCATGCCCACCAACGTCGAGACGGAGGTGCTCTCCGACAACGACACCGTCGTCGCGGGCCTCTATGCCGCTGGCGAGGTCGCCTGCGTCTCCGTCCACGGCGCCAATCGCCTCGGCACGAATTCGCTCCTCGACATCAACGTCTTCGGCCGGCGAGCGGGTATCGCCGCAGCGGACTATGCCAAGTCCCACGACTTCGTGCCGCTGCCGGAGGATCCCCAGTCCTACACGATCGCCCTGGTCGAAGGACTGCGCTCCGGCGAGGGCGGAGAGCGCGTCGCAGCGATCCGTCGCGACCTGCAGCAGACCATGGATCTCAACGCGCAGGTCTACCGGACCGAGGCGACTCTCAAGCAGGCGCTCACCGACATCCAGGAGCTGCGTCGCCGCTACCGCCACATCGCGGTGCAGGACAAGGGGGCGCGCTACAACACCGACCTCCTCGAGGCCATCGAGCTCGGCTTCCTGCTCGACCTCGCCGAGGTCACCGTCGTGGGCGCTCTCGAGCGCAAGGAGTCACGTGGCGGCCACGCCCGCGAGGACTACCCCAATCGCGATGACGTCAACTACATGCGCCACACGATGGCCTACCGCGTGCCCGGCGCGGGAGGAGAGTCGGCTGTCCGTGTCGACTACAAGCCGGTCACGATCACCCGCTACCAGCCGATGGAGCGCAAGTACTGATGACTGCCACCCTCGAGCCCACCGAGGCTCCCGAGCGCATCGAAGCGCGCGACGTCACCTTCAAGATCCGGCGCTTCATCCCCGAGATCGACGAGGAGCCGC
>CAZLNF010000343.1:0-1573 GCA_964560885.1 uncultured Actinomyces sp.
GACTCCGGAGTCGGTGGCCTCACCGTCGCGCGCGCCGTCCTCGACCAGCTCCCGCACGAGCCGATCCTCTACGTCGGCGACACAGCGCGCGGCCCCTACGGCCCGCTGCCCATCGCGGAGGTCCGCGCGTACGCACTCGACGTCATGGACCACCTCGTCGCCTCCGGCGTCAAGATGCTGGTGATCGCCTGCAACTCCGCGAGCGCCGCTGTCTTGCGAGATGCGCGTGAGCGCTACGACATCCCCGTGGTCGAGGTCGTGCATCCGGCGGTACGCCGTGCGGTGAGTGCGACGCGCCGCGGCCGGATCGGCGTGATCGGCACGCAGGCGACCATCACGTCACGCGCCTACGACGATGCCTTCGCGGCGGCTCCGCACCTCGAGATCACGAGCGAGGCCTGCCCGCGGTTCGTCGAATTCGTCGAGTCAGGGGTGACCGGAGGAGACGAGTTGCTCGCGGTCGCGCGCGACTACCTCGCTCCACTGCAGGACGCCGAGATCGACACCCTCGTCCTCGGCTGCACGCACTACCCGCTCCTCACCGGCGTCATCTCCTATGTCATGGGCGATGGCGTCACACTCGTGTCGAGTGCGGAGGAGACGGCTAAAGACGTCTACCGCACGCTCGCGGAGCACGGGCTCGTCCGCGATCCTGCACTGCCGGAGCCACAGCACCGTTTCCTTGCGACGGGGGACCCCTCTGCGTTCGCGGCGCTCGGGGCTCGATTCCTGGGCCCGGAGATCGGCGTCGTCGAGCGCGCCTAGGCTGCAGGCGTGCGCCTCACGGTGATCGGCTGCGCCGGCTCCTTCCCGGGTCCCGACTCGCCCGCCTCGTGCTACCTGCTCGAGCACGAAGGCTTCCGGCTCGTCCTCGACCTCGGCAATGGCGCACTCGGTGCGCTGCAGCAGCACATCGCCCTGACCGATATCGATGCCGTTGCCCTGTCGCACCTGCACGCCGATCACTGCCTTGACATGTGCGGTCTCTACGTCGCGCAGCGCTATCACCCCTCTGGCCCGCGGCCGCGCATTCCGGTGTGGGGTCCGCAGGGCACCGCTCAGCGCCTTGCCCGTGCCTATGACCTCGCGGAGGAGCCAGGCATGACGCGCGAGTTCGACTTCCACGATCTCGTCGAAGGAGAGCACGCCATCGGGCCCTTCACTGTCACCGCCGCTCGCGTCAATCACCCCGTGGAGGCCTACGGCTTGCGTGTGTCCGTCGACGGACACTCCATTGCCTATTCCGGCGACACCGCCGAGACGCCCGCATTGATTGAGCTCGCCCGAGACGCCGATGTCGCCCTCTTCGAAGCCAGTTGTGTCGATGCGCAGCCTGCCCCCGGTGTGCACCTCACGGCTCGCCAAGCCGCCGAGCACGCGCAGGCCGCTGGCGCACGGCTGCTCGTGCTCACGCACCTCGTCGCGTGGAACGATCCGGAGGCGACTCTGGCCGAGGCAGTCCCGGGCTTCGACGGCGAGATCCTGCTGGCCTCGAGCGGCCTCGTCATCGACGTGGCGTAGGTCCACGGCGGCCACTCGTCCCTCGTGGCCTAGGGTCCTCGCATGGCTACGA
>CAZLNF010000344.1:0-1549 GCA_964560885.1 uncultured Actinomyces sp.
TGATGTACGAGCTGATCGATGCCAAGCGCTCCGTGCGCAAGCACTACACCGAGTCGCTCATCGGCCGCGGCGACATCACGGTCGAGGAGGCCGAGGGTGCGTTGCGGCACTTCCAGGAAGAGCTCGAGACGATCTTCCAGGGCAGCCGGGCCGCTCTCAACGGCGGCGACTTCAGCGAAGGATCGGATGAGGTCGTCCGCACCGGCCAGCTCCAGCTCGCGCCCATGGGCCCGGCGGGCGACATCCTCACAGCAATCAGCAGGGAAGCCGTGGACTGCGTCGTCGACTCGCAGCTCACCATGCCCGAGGGCTTCACCCTCCATCCCCGCCTCGCTCCGCAGTTGCAGCGCCGCGCGCAGATGGTGGCCGACGACGCCATCGACTGGGGCATGGGCGAGGCCCTCGCCATCGGATCGCTGCTCCAGGAGGGACGCTCCGTCCGCCTCGCGGGCCAGGACTCCCGCCGTGGCACCTTCGGCCATCGCCACGCCGTCATCGTCGACAAGTCGACCGGCTGGCAGTACAAGCCGCTCAAGCGCTGCTATCGCGATGGCGCCAAGCTCTGGGTCTACGACTCGCTCCTGAGCGAGTTCGCGGCTCTCGGCTTCGAGTACGGCTACTCCGTCGCCCGTCCCGACGCACTCGTCATGTGGGAAGCCCAGTTCGGCGACTTCGTCGATGGCGCCCAGACCATCATCGACGAGTTCATCTCCTCCGGCGAGCAGAAGTGGAACCAGCGCTCATCTCTGGTCATGCTGCTCCCGCACGGCTACGAAGGCCAAGGTCCAGATCACTCCTCCGCGAGGGTCGAGCGATTCCTCCAGCTCTGCGCGCAGGACAACATGACGGTGGCCATGCCCTCCACGCCCGCATCGTTCTTCCACCTGCTGCGCTGGCAGGTGCACTCACCGCTCGTGCGACCACTGGTCGTCTTCACGCCGAAGTCGCTCCTGCGCGCCAAGGCGGCTACCTCGCCCCTCTCCGATTTCCTCGATGGCCACTTCCGCCCTGCCATTGGCGATTCCACGGTCGATCCCGCGCACGTCGAGCGGGTCCTGCTGTGCAGCGGCAAGGTCTACTACGACCTCGTGGCAGAGCGAGAGCGTCGCGGTGACACCCGCACGGCGATTCTCCGAGTCGAGCGCCTCTATCCCCTGCCCTGGCGCACGCTCCCGGCCATGGTCGATACCTACCCGCAGAGCGCGAGCATCCGCTGGGTCCAGGAGGAGCCGGCCAACCAGGGGGCGTGGTCCTTCATGGCGCTCAACCTCCCGGGCATCCTCGGTGGTCGGCCTATCGAGGGAATCTCTCGCCCGTCTTCCTCATCTCCCGCCGTGGGCAGCCATCACCGTCACGAGGAAGAGCAGCGCGCCGTCGTCGAAGCGGCGTTCGCCTGAGCCATGTACTTCACCGACAGGGGCATCGAGGAACTCCAGCGCCGCCGCGGCGAGGAGGAGGTCACCCTGGATTGGCTCGCGGAGCGCATGCGGGAGTTCGTCGACCTCAATCCCGAGTTCGAAATCCCCCTCGAGCGGCTCGCCACCTGGCT
>CAZLNF010000345.1:0-1535 GCA_964560885.1 uncultured Actinomyces sp.
ATCTTGCCTGTCTCGGACGTGGGGGAGTACTGCCCCTTGGTCAGGCCGTAGATCCGGTTGTTGAAGAGCAGGATCTTGAGGTTGACGTTGCGGCGCAGGGCGTGGATGAGGTGGTTGCCGCCGATGGAGAGCGCATCGCCGTCACCGGTGACGACCCACACCGACAGGTCGGGGCGCGTGATCGCGATGCCGGTGGCGATGGCGGGCGCGCGCCCGTGGATGGAGTGCACGCCGTAGGTGTCCATGTAGTAGGGGAAGCGGGAGGAGCAGCCGATGCCGGAGACGAAGACGATGTTCTCCTTGCGCAGGCCCAGTTCTGGCAGGAAGCCCTGGACCGCGGCGAGGATGGCGTAGTCACCGCATCCCGGGCACCAGCGCACCTCCTGGTCGGTCTTGAAGTCCTTGGCGGTCTGCTTCTCGTCCGTGCGCGGGACGAGCGCGAGGCCGGGCATGGGCAGGTCGGTCGCGGTCATGGCGTCACAGGCTCCCGATCACGTCGGTGATGGTCGTGCTGAGTTCTTCGGAGGTGAAGGGCAGGCCTCGCACCTGGTTGTAGCCGATGGCGTCGACGAGGTACTTGCCGCGGATGAGCAGCGCGAGTTGCCCGAGGTTCATCTCGGGGATGATCACTCGGTCGTAGCGGCGTAGGACTTCGCCGGTGTTGGCGGGGAAGGGATTGAGATGGCGCAGGTGCGCCTGGGCCACGGACATGCCCTGGGCGCGCACATCGCGGCACGCGGCCCCGATCGGGCCATACGTCGAGCCCCAGCCCAGCACGAGCACTCGGGCGTCTCCGGAGGGGTCCTCGACCTCGAGCGGGGGGATCGTGCGTGCGATCGCATCGACCTTGGCCTGGCGCAGCCGCACCATGCGGTCGTGGTTCTCCGGGTCGTAGGAGATGTTGCCGCTGCCGTCGGCCTTCTCCAGGCCGCCGATGCGATGCTCGAGGCCGGGCGTGCCGGGTATCGCCCAGGGGCGCGCCAGGGTCTCCTCGTCGCGCAGGTAGGGCCAGAAGCTGCCGTCCTCGCGATTGGGCTCCGTCGTGAAGGCGGGGTCGATCGCTGGCAGGGAGTCGAGGTCGGGGATGCGCCAGGGCTCGGAGCCGTTGGCGAGGTAGCCGTCGGAGAGCAGGAAGACCGGGGTGCGGTAGGTGACGGCGATGCGCGCAGCTTCAACGGCAGCGTCGAAGCAGTCACCGGGTGAGCGGGGGGCCACGATCGGCACCGGCGCCTCACCATTGCGGCCGAACATCGCCTGGAGGAGGTCCGACTGCTCGGTCTTGGTGGGCAGGCCGGTGGAGGGCCCGCCGCGCTGCACGTCGACGATGATGAGCGGGAGCTCAAGCGAGACGGCGAGACCGATCGTCTCGGACTTCAAGGCAACGCCCGGGCCCGATGTGGTCGTCACGCCCAGGGAGCCTGCATACGACGCCCCGAGTGCCGCGCCGATGCCCGCGATCTCATCCTCGGCCTGGAATGTCACGACGCCGAAGTTCTTGTGCTTGCTCAACTCGTGCAGGATGTCGGACGCCGGGG
>CAZLNF010000346.1:0-1534 GCA_964560885.1 uncultured Actinomyces sp.
GAGCGGGCCGTCATGCAGGCCCTTCGCGAGCACGAGGAGGCGGCACAGCAGCGCTTCATCGATCGGAGTGGCCTACCGATCACGGGCAGTGTCGTCGAGGGCGACACTGCCGGCCGCGCTATGTCGCGCTTCGATTGGCAGGACTCCGATGTCTTCGTCGCTGCGTCCAGCAGTCTCGGTGTGCTCAGCAGGGTCTTCCTCGGAGATCTCACGCACAAGTTGCTGCGTGCTTGCACTGTGCCGGCCGTCGTGCTGCCGCGCGGCTTCGACCCCGAGGGGCGCTTGGACGCCTAGGTGACGCCGACCACCCGCTGCGGGGAGATCTTGATGTTGTCCGAGTACAGCGGTGGAAGGGGATAGATGACGTCCTGGAGCTGTGTCTCCGTCACTCCCGGCGGCAACTCGAAGTACTGGAAGGCACTCGGGATCGCCGGCATGGCGGCTCCGCCCATCGTCGATCCGTAGGCACCGATGTCGAACATCCCCGTAGGTGCGATGGGATCTGGCGCCTCCAGGAATACGAAGGTGCCGTAGTTGGGGTTGGTCAGCGACTGCTCGGCGATGGCCAAGGTGGCGGAGGAGTCGACGAGGGCGTAGCGCGTCTGCGCGTAGGCGCGGGTGCAGAGGGCGAATGCGGTGCTGAGCGGATTGATCTGCTGCTGGTCGGCCTGCGCGGTGACGAGATTGCCGAAGGGGTCGATCAAGGCGACTGCGTTAGTCGCACCCGGGTTGCGTCTCACGACATCGACGAGCACGTCGTAGATCCGCCGGTCGGGCAGGCGAGGCTCACGGGTCTTGACGGTGAAGGCCTCGGGGCACGTGACCTGGAAGGCGCGGATGACGTCGATGGCCGCCGGATTGGTCGCCGGGTCGGTGAGCTTCGACGGTGCCGCGCCGCTGGCACGGCGCGCGCTGCGGACGGAGTCAGCTGAAGTGGAGTAGAGGTTCGCGCACGCATCGAGCGTGTCCTGCGTGATTGCCTCGCCGGCGTAGGCGATGGCCTTGCTCCCTTGGAATGCCCGACCCCCCTCGACCGCGTAGTAGCCGAACGTGGCGATGGCCTGTGACCTCAGCGGCTCGGGCAGGTCAGTGAAGGACCCGCTGGAGTCGTAGTTGACGCCGGAGTAGTCGTCGATCGCGACGACGCCGACGTTGACGCCCACGGTGAGGAGGGAACTCGCGCACATGAGGCACGGATCGAGAGTCGTCACGACGGTGAGGGCGCTGGGATCGGGGAGGCCCAGAGTCTCGCGCTGTGAGAGGTACCACGACATGAGTTGGCGCTCGCCGTGCGCGGTCGGGTCGTCGACGAAGGTCCCACCGGTGGCAAGCGTGCGGAAGACACGGTTGGGCATGGTCTGCAAGACGCGGCCGGTGGCGGATTCGATGAGTGCACCGCCGATGCCGTAGGAGCCGCCGTCTGCACCTCGCTGCGCTGTCCATAGCGCCAGGGTGGCGAGCGACTCGGCGTTCGTCACTGAGCCGGTGTCAGAGGGCGAGGGCACCGGCTTGGCGCTGCCGGTCGAGCATGCGG
>CAZLNF010000347.1:0-1533 GCA_964560885.1 uncultured Actinomyces sp.
ATTCATCCAGGATGAACTCACCCGAGTCGTCATCCTGAGCCTCCGGCCCAGTGACCGGGAGCACTGCTCCCGGACCGGTCTGCATCAACTCATCCCACGCCCCACGGCGTGCCGCCCCTGCACTGCGTGCGAGCGGCGAACCACAATCTTCATGAAAGGCATCACCATGAGCTCCACCCGCACTTCCACACGACCCTCAGTCGACGCATCCTTCGCGAGCGTCGGGGTCCCCAGCCTGCTCATCGAGGCCCTGCGCGATCAGGGAATCACCTCGCCCTTCCCCATCCAGACCGTGACGCTGCCCGACTCCTTGACCGGACGCGACGTCCTCGGGCGCGGGCGCACGGGCAGCGGCAAGACGATCGCCTTCGCCCTTCCTCTCATCACCCGCCTCTCCGCAGATCGCCAGCGGACCCGGGCGAATCGTCCACGAGGACTCGTGCTTCTGCCGACTCGCGAGCTCGCTGCGCAGGTGGAGTCCACGATCGAGCCACTCGCTCGCGCTGCGGGGCTCTCCACGACGACCATCTACGGCGGCGTCAGTCAGCGCCCGCAGGTCACGGCCCTGAGTCGCGGCGTCGACATCGTCGTGGCATGCCCGGGCAGACTCGAGGACCTCATCACGCAGGGCCATGTACGCCTCGATGACGTCACCGTGACGGTGATCGACGAGGCCGATCACATGGCAGACCTCGGCTTCCTGCCCGCGGTCAAGCGCATCCTCGATCGCACACCCAAGGGTGGCCAGCGTCTGCTCTTCTCCGCCACCCTCGACAGGGGTGTCGACACCCTCGTCAAGAGATACCTGTCAGATCCGATCACCCACTCGGTCGACAGCGACGCGACCACGGAGCCGGATATGGAGCACCATGTCCTCACGGTGCGAGCGACTGACAAGCCCCAGATCGTCCACGAGCTCGCTGCGGGCCAAGGGCGATCGGTGCTCTTCGTCCGCACCAAGCACCAGGCCAAGAAGTTGGCCCGCGCCCTCACCCAGGCGGGGATCCCCGCCGTCGACCTCCAGGGGAATCTCGCGCAGAAGGCACGAGAGAAGAACATGGAGGCCTTCAGGTGTGGTGAGGTCAAGGTGCTCGTGGCGACCGATATCGCCGCACGTGGCATTCACGTCGACGACGTCGCCCTCGTGGTGCACGTCGATCCGCCGACCGAGCACAAGGCCTACCTCCATCGCTCCGGCCGCACAGCGCGGGCCGGTGCGTCGGGTGTGGTGGTCACGCTGCAGACCAGCGACCAGGCATCCGACGTCGCCGCGATGACCCGCAAGGCCGGCATCTCTGTCACCGCACAGCGCACCGTGCCGGGTGCACCGCAGCTGCTCGAACTGACCGGGCCGCGAGCCGCACACGTCGCCCCGACCACCGAAGCAGCCCCGGCTGCGCGACCCCGCACGTCCAAGCCCCATGGTGGCGCGTCGACGCATGGCCGTCGACGTCAGTCATCGGGATCGGCGCGGAAGGCAACTGCGGCGGACTTCTCGGCCAGCAGGGCTCGCGGTCGACGCTGACCGACGTC
>CAZLNF010000348.1:0-1533 GCA_964560885.1 uncultured Actinomyces sp.
CCGCGCACCTCGCACACTGGGAGCGTGGCAACGGGACTTGCACGAGCAGTCGTGATCGGCGTGTTCACGGTCACCGCTGCGACCCTCATCGGGGTAGCCACAACGGAGAGTGCCCCTCAGGCGGCTCAGGACGGGCAGTCGCAACCCGCGATCCGAGCGTGTGTCGATCGCGTGACCGGTGCCATGCGCGTGCCGCGCTCCTCTCGCGCGTGCTTCGTCGGTGAACGCGCGCTCGTGTGGTCCGTCGCCGGTCCCGCGGGGCCGACCGGTCCCGAAGGACCGCCCGGAGCTCAAGGTCCCGCGGGTGCGGATGGCGCACCCGGGAGCCGGGGCGCCGTTGGACCCGCCGGACCTTCCGGGCCAGCCGGTCCAGCCGGGCCCGCTGGTCCAATCGGTGCGCAGGGGGTCCCCGGTGCCGTGGGTCCGACAGGACCTGCCGGTGGTTTCGGCGCCTACGGGAGTTTCCTCGACCTGCAGACGCAGACAAACGTCGCTCCCGGCAACCCCCTGGCAATGCTGCTGCGCACGACTGACCTCAGCAGCGGGGTGAGCATCGTCGACAACGCGAAGGTCACCGTCAGCGAGGCGGGTGTCTACAACATCGCCTTCTCTGCCCAGATCACCAAGACCGACACAGGGACGGACACGGTCTACATCTGGCTTCGCGTCAATGGGGTAGACGTACCTGACAGCAACACCGCGGTCGTCCTCGTCGGCGGCGGTGCCAAGCAAGTAGCTGCCTGGAACTTCGTCGTCCCGCTGGGCGCCGGGCAGCAGGCCACTCTCATGTGGGCCAGTCTCGACGCCAACGCGCGTATCCTCTACGAGGACGACACCGCTACCCCCTACGGGCCCGCGATCCCTTCGCTAATCGTCACCGTCAATCAGGTGGGCTAGGCACGTCGAGCTCAGGGGCGCGAACGGCAGGACAAGGCGAGCCTCGCCGAGTCCGCGTCGTCCCTAGGGAATGAAGTACATGAGGTTGGGCAGCAGGAAGCCAGCCTTGAGGTGGCCCATCGACATGTCGCTCACCTGATCGCCGATGCTCGCGACGATGCGATGGCCCTCGCGTTGCAGGTCTGCGCGGTTCTGGGACTTGTAGACGTCCGCGCTGAGGGAGGCCTCCGCGGGCGTGCGCAGGATGAGCTCGTGCCAGCCGCTGATGCCGCGCTCCCGCAGACACGACGCCGTCCATGACCTGTCGGCCTCTGGGCGACCTGTCATGAGGACCACGCTGAAACCATCGCGCAGCAGTTTGCGGTAGAGGTCACGAGAGGGCGCGATGGCAGAGTTCTTGCATGCCTCGTTGAAGGCATTCCACCCATCCTGGTCGAAGGTGAAGCCGGTGCTCTTGTAGTACCCGTAATTGCTCAGAAGTGTCTCGTCGATATCGAAGACGACGGTGGCATTGCATGACTCAGGATCGCCGCCGCACTTGTCATCAACCCAGGTGTTGATCCACTTCCAGGCGGTCTTGGTGATCGACTCCTGATCGCGCTTCGCCTGCCCCGAGTCGTAGTACTCCTCGATCGC
>CAZLNF010000349.1:0-1517 GCA_964560885.1 uncultured Actinomyces sp.
ACCTACGGAATTCTCACGCGGGCACGCGGTCCGGTGCGGTGGAGCCCTATTCTCCTAGGTCTCAACGCGAAGTCAGGGGACTCAATGCGCCGCCTCCGCAGGATCGGATCACTCGCAGCAGTCGCTGCGGTCGGCCTCATGCTCCTCGCACCCGCGTCTGCCGGCACGGCAGCGCAGGCAACTGCGCCGCCAAGCGCCACTCCGTCGTACTCGCTGAAGCCTGGTCCTTGCCCGCTGCCGACGCTCAAGAGATGGGAGTGCTCGACGCTCGACGTGCCTATCGATTGGTTCGACACCGCCAACCCTGATCGAGCGAAGATCGCCGTCGCGGTGCACCGCGCCACGGGGGAGCGACGCGGCACCCTCACGCTCAACCCCGGCGGTCCCGGCATTTCGTCGATTCTCATCTCCGACATAGTCATGGGATTCCTGCCCGCCACCGTGAAGCGCCACTTCGACATCGTGCTCTGGGATCCCCGTGGCGTCGGGCTCAGCACGCCCGTGCCCACCGGATGCACGACGGACCCCAACGCGCTCCCGGTGATTCCCGCGACCGGCCCCATCGACTGGAGCAGCATCACGCAGGAGTACTTCGCAACGCAGCAGGCTGCCAATCAGCAGTGCTACGAAGCCAACCTCGATCTTGCCCCCTACCTCGGGACGCAGTTCGTCGTGCGCGATCTTGACGCCCTGCGTCAGGCCCTTGACGTGTCCCGCTGGACCTACTGGGGGATGAGCTACGGCACGCGCATCGGCCTGCTCTACGCCCAGCTCTACCCCTCGCGCCTCCGAGCGCTGCTCCTCGATGGCCCGGTGCAGCCCAACTCCTCCATCGCCGACATCGCCACGAGTCGCGGGGCGACTCTGGAGGCGGCCCTCGCCATGCTCGGCGCCATCATGGGCAAGGTTCGCTCCGCTCGGATGTACCAGGTGATCGACGCACTCAACCTGACGACGTACGTCGATGCCGAAGGACGCACCGTCACGCGCGAGTCCTTCCTTGCGGCGATGCAGAGCGCTGCGGGTTCGCAGGATCTCATCCCAAGCGCCGTGGAACTGGTTGACGCGGCATACGCCGCACTCTTCCGGTCGGCGCGCACCGTGACCCCACGCGCCGATGAACCCGACCAGGGCTTCAACTACTCGCGGAGGTTCATCAACTGCGGGGACTACCGCGACCGCGCGAGCGTCTCGCAGGCAACAGCAATGGCGGAGACGAGCGCCAAGAGTGGCACCATGCGCGCGGGTCAACTCGCCCTTTTATGGCTGGGTTGGTGCGCAGGGATCCCGTCCGCCGAGCATCCCGTGTCGCGGGTGCGCTCCCCTATCACCCTGGCCAACCCACCAGTCCTGCTCAACGCGCTCGGAGACGACGCAACCCCATGGGTCTGGGCCCGGCAGATGGCCAACTACTTCCGTGGCGCCTCGCTCATTACCTACGAAGGCGTGGGCCACGTGCTCTACGGCAGAACCCCCTCACGATGCGTCAACGGCGCGGTCACCGCGTACCTCCTGCA
>CAZLNF010000350.1:0-1516 GCA_964560885.1 uncultured Actinomyces sp.
AACTCCTCTAGCCGCGCGATGCCGTGGCGCAGGCCATCTGCTTCGGCCGCCGCATAGTCGTGGGTGGAAACCCAATGCAGGGCGTCGAAGGGACAGACCTCGACGCAGATCCCGCAGTACATGCAAAGGCCCCAGTCGATCGTGAAGGAGTCGAGCACCGCGACCGTGCGCGGCCTGCGGGCACCCGGCTCGCTCACCTCTTCGTTGTGGCTCTCGATGTGGATGCACCAGTCGGGGCATTCCTTGACGCAGAGCATGCAGGAGGTGCAGGCCGCCGCGTCGAGTGCGATGGCACCGCGCGCCTGAGGCGGCACCTCATTCATCGCTGCTCCAGCCACTCGGGAGGCACGCCGGGGACCTTGGCGCGGCGACCAGACTCCTCGGGCTGGCCCGGCCAAGGAGTCTCGACGCGCGCGACGAGCGGTGTGTCCTTGCGCAGCGGCGGTGGGCCTTCCACGCCGTGCAGCAGCAGTGGGCGCAGATCAGGGTGACCGCGCACTTCGACACCGAACATCTCGGAGATCTCGCGCTCATGCCAGGCCGCGGACGGAAGCACGGCCGTGACGGAGTCGAGCACCGGGGCGTCACGGTCGAGGATCGTGTGCCCCCAGACCTGCTCGAGCCCTCCATGCGCGGGGCGTCGTACAAGGTGGATGACAACCTCGATCTGGCCAGCCTGGGGCCGATCCACCGCGGTGAGCAGGTCGAGGCGGTCGAAGCCCTCGGCCACGTGGCGCGCGACTTCCTCAGCCCAGGACTCCCAGAGCTCACCGGGCGGGGCGCTCATGCGGGCACCACCAGGGAGACGAGGGCGTCGACGAGCGCCTCGGGGCGAGGTGGGCAGCCGGGGACGTACGTCGACACGGGGATCACGCGGTCGACACCCTTCACGACGGAGTAGGAGTCCCAGTAGGGGCCTCCTGAGTTGCTGCAGGCTCCGAAGGACACCGCCGCCTTGGGGTCGGGCAGTGCCTCCCACGCGGCGAGGACCTCGGGGGCCAGGGCATCGGTCACCGTGCCCGAGACGACCAGGACCGCCGCGGTGCCGGGGGGTGCGTCGGGCTGCGCCGGGACGAGGAGGCCGCGACCGATCGCCGCGGCGAACTCCACCGCACAGCAGGCCAGGCCGAGGTCACGGACGTGGATCCGGATCTCCGGGTGCCCGGCCACGGCGTAGACGCGCTGCTCCCGGACCATCCCGGCAGCGTAATGGCCCCACCCGCCCCTTCCCGCGGGTCGGCACCGGGCGGCGGGCGCTGAAGGCGACCCGGGTGGACAATGGGGGCGGCCGCATGGCCCTCCGCTGACGAAGAGGTGAACGTGAGCACCCAGGCCAAGTCGGTCGTGCCCCTCGGCCGCGTCGTCATCCGATTCGCGGGCGACTCCGGCGACGGCATGCAGCTCACCGGCGACCGCTTCACCTCCGAGACCGCAGGCCTCGGCAACGACCTGTCGACACTCCCGGACTTCCCCGCCGAGATCCGCGCACCCGCGGGCACGCTCGCGGGCGTCTCGG
>CAZLNF010000351.1:0-1513 GCA_964560885.1 uncultured Actinomyces sp.
TCATCGGCTTCCGCACCGAGTTCCTCACCGAGACGCGCGGCACCGGACTCCTGCATCACGTCTTCGACCGCTACGAGCCGTGGCATGGCGAGTTGCGCACTCGGCCCACCGGCTCGCTGGTGGCCGATCGCACCGGTCCGACGACGGGCTTCGCCCTGGCCAACCTCCAGGAGCGCGGGACGATGTTCGTCGGACCCGGCACCGACGTCTACGAGGGCATGATCGTCGGTGAGAACTCCCGCTCGGATGACCTCGACGTCAATCCGACGAAGGAGAAGAAGCTCACCAACATGCGCCAGTCCTCGGGCGATGTGCTCGTGCCGCTCATCCCGCACAAGCAGCTCTCCCTGGAGCAGGCGCTGGAGTTCTGCCGCGAGGACGAGTGTGTCGAGGTGACCCCCACGGCCGTGCGGATCCGCAAGGTCCAGCTCGCGGCCACGGACCGGGCCAAGAGCCGGTCTAAGAGCTCTTCCCGGGGGTAGGGGCCCCTTATCCACAGGTCTCCCTGGGACCCAAGTCCCTCACGCGCGTGACATCCCCCTCACGGCAGGTCCCGATCCGATTACTTTCGCGCCATCGTCTCGTAACCCACCCGCTAACCGACTCGACCGGCGTACCGTCAGCCCCGCTGGCGGAGGGACCGCTGGGTACGGGGAAGGGTGGGCGGTGACGGCGACGGTCGAAGAAGCGACGACCGCCCCGGAGGAGATCCGTGGGCGCTCGCTCACGCAGATCGCATGGGGTCGGCTGCGTCGCGACAAGACCTTCATCGCCTCGGCGATCGTCCTCATCATCATCGTCCTCGTGGCGATCTTCGCCCCGCTCATCACGAGCTGGCTGGGTCTGGACCCCTACGCCACCGACAAGACCGCGATCTCTTCATCGGGTGGCAAGCCCAACGGCCCATGGGGCGGTGCGAGCCTCGATCACCCGCTCGGCGTCGAGTGGGGCACGGGGCGCGACATCCTCGCGCGCTTGCTCTACGGCCTGCGCATCTCGCTGCTCATCGCCTTCTCCGCGACCGTGCTCGTCGTCATCCTGGGCACGCTCTTCGGAATCATCTCGGGCTACGCGCGGGGATTCACCGATGCGGCGATCGGTCGGTTCATGGACCTCATCCTCGCCTTCCCCTTCCTGCTCATCGTGCTCGCACTCTCGGGTGCCATGACCCAGCGCCTCACCGCCCTGGGCATCCCGGAGGGCAATGCGGCGCGGATCACCTACCTCATCCTGGTGCTGGGGATTTTCGGCTGGCCCTACCTCGCGCGCATCGTGCGTGGCGAGGTGCTCAGCCTGCGTGAACGCGAATTCGTCGAGGCGGCCATCGCCATGGGCGCGAGCACGCCGCGCATCCGCTTCCGCGAGATCCTGCCCAATCTCTGGGCGCCGATCCTCGTCTATGCCACGCTGCTGCTGCCCGTCTACATCGCCACCGAGGCCGTGCTGTCCTTCCTCGGGGTCGGCATCCTCCCGCCCGAGCCGTCTTTCGGTGCGATGCTCTCGGAGAGCGTGC
>CAZLNF010000352.1:0-1511 GCA_964560885.1 uncultured Actinomyces sp.
CCCTGGTGCGTGCGCGCGGTGGCGTCGTCTTCGCCACGGGTGGCTTCACGCACAATGGATCCCTCCGGGCAGCGCACCTGCCCGCACCGATCACAGGCGGCATCGCCGCACAGGGCAGTACCGGTGACGTCGTGCACCTCGCTTCAGCACTCGGTGCGCGATTCGCCAACATGAACAAGGCGTGGCTCACCCCGATGCTGCTCGACCATGGTGCCGAGCCCGTGAGCGGTGCGTTCCGGCTCCCTGGCGATTCGATGATGCTGCTCAACCGGCTTGGTCGCCGCGTGGTGAACGAGAAGGTGACCTACAACGAGATGACGCGGGCATTCCTGCGGTGGGATGAGGCACTCGGCGAGTACCCAAACCGGGTGCTGGTCATGCTCTTCGATCGCTCTGTGAGCGATCGCTGCCGGGCGATGCCCGGGGATGCGCCCGTAGACGAAGGCGGCGGCAACCCGCTGGCGCGAGCCGGTGGCGGTGCGGAGCACGAGATCGTGGCGGAGACCCTCACCGAACTCGCGACGGCAATCGACGCTCGACTGGTCCGACACCAGGATCGCTTCCCCGGCCTGCGTCTCGCCGACGACTGGGCGGAAGAGGCCGCCAAGTCCGTCAGCCGCTTCGACGATCTCGCCCGCAGCGGAGTTGATGTCGACTTCCGCCGCGGCGAGTCCCGCACGCAGCGAGCGAGGAGCGGTTCGCCGCGCAGCGCGGAGTTCGCCAACCCCACCATGCACCCGTTCGATCACTCGGGGCCGTGGTACGCGGTGCTCCTCGTGGCCGGCACGCTCGACACGAAGGGCGGACCCGTGATCGACCCAGACGGTCGCATCCTCCGACCTGACGGCAGCCCGATCGTGGGGATGTACGGAGCGGGTAACTGCGTGGCCTCGCCATCAGGTGAGGCGTACTGGGGCGGGGGTACGACGCTTGGGCTCGCGGTCACGTTTGGCTGGTTGGCCGGCGAGCATGCGGCGCACCGCACGGAATCGCCATGATGGCGTTCGCTCAGGCGTCGGCGTCGACGGTGAAGTCCTCGACGACGGCCAAGATCGCGGTCTGCACCACCGTGTGGCCATTGACCCTGCGATCGGTGACGTCAAGCGCCGCTCGACGTCGCAGCATGTAGCCGGACTCAATCGCCTCGATTGCCCAGACGAGATCGTCGACGGTCAGGCCGGGAGCCATGCGACGGCCGCCGTAGTCGAGAATTCGTCCGAGGATGGCGCCAGTCTCGGCGAGGTAGCGCTCGTTGCTCTCATGATTCATGCCCGCGAGTCGCTGTGGAGGGGCGAGCGCCGTCATGCCGATCATGAGGAACATCGTGGGCTCCTCATAACTCACCTCGAAGTCGACGCCGAAGCAGCGCACGACGAGCTCGCGCCACCCGAGGCCTTGGCTCAGACCCGTCTCGAGCTCCGCTTTGACGCGGTCGATTTCCGGGGTGGCCGCGTCCAGGAGGATCTTGTCGAGCAGAGCCTGCTGGAACTCCTCCTGGCTGGGCCAGATGT
>CAZLNF010000353.1:0-1503 GCA_964560885.1 uncultured Actinomyces sp.
ACCGCCGCGCGCACCACGCGCACGTCTGCCGGCGCCGACAGCACGATGAGCACGGCGACGGCCAGCCAGTAGCCCCCACCGAGGATGCCGACGAGCACGATGGCGAGGAGCAGGGGAGGGATCGCGTAGGCGAGATCGACAGACCGCATCGTCACCGAGTCGGCGATGCCGCCCGAGAAGCCTGCCCACAGGCCCAGCAGCGTGCCGATCACCGTGGCGCAGATGGCGACGACGGCGGGGCCCATGATGCCGGTGCGACTGCCCACCATGAGGCGGGACAGGATGTCGCGACCGAGTTGGTCTGTGCCCAGCCAGTGCGCAGCACTGGGTCCCTGGGAGCTTGCGATGAGGTCTTGGGCGTAGGGGTCGTAGGGCGCGATCCAGTCGGCGGTGATGGCGATGATGATGAACAGCGCGACGATCGCGACGGCGAACCAGAAGACCGGGCCCCAGTGCGTGCGGCGCTTCTCCTCGGCCGGGGTCTCCGTCGCCCGCGCAGGCTGTGCCCGGGTCGGGTCGGCACTCATGCGGCTGCTCCCGCTCGGCGCAGGCGTGGATCCAGCGCGTAGTAGAGCAGGTCGATGACGAGATTGGTGATCAAGACGAGGAT
Organism: uncultured Actinomyces sp.; assembly: GCA_964560885.1. Lineage (GTDB taxonomy): Bacteria > Actinomycetota > Actinomycetes > S36-B12 > S36-B12 > Mxb001. The sequence continues at coordinate 611 of CAZLNF010000353.1, forward strand.
CGCCGTCAGCAGAGCAAGGGCCTGCACGACCGGTAGGTCGAGCGTGCCCACGGACGACACCAGCAGGCTTCCGAGGCCTTGTAGCGCGAAGACGTTCTCGATGAGCACGGCACCGGCCAAAGAGAACGCCAGGATGAGTCCGGCAGATGTCAGGACGGGCAGCGAGCCGTTGCGCAGCACATAGCGCAGCCAGATGCGTGAACTGCTCAGTCCCCGTGATCGTGCGAAGACGATGTAGTCGCGGTCCACGATATCCATGACGGCGGCCCTGGTCTGGCGGAGCAGGATCGGGATCTGAAGGGTCGCCAGGGCGAGTGCGGGCAGAGTGAGATGCCAGATCGTGTCAAGGAAGCCGTCGCCGTTGCCGAAGCCGGGGAACCAGTCCAACTGCACGGAGAACACGTAGATGAGCAGGAAGCCGATGGCGAATGCCGGGGTGCACAGGGCGATCAAGGTGATGGAGGAGGCGAAGCGATCGATCCAGCTTCCGCGGCGGACGGCGGCGAGGATGCCGAGGGGGATGGCAACGACGACCGTGATGACGAAGGCGTAAAGAGCTAGCCAGACCGTGGTCCACAGTCGGGAAGTGATGACCGACATCACCGCGTCGCTTGAGCGGATCGAGACCCCGAAGTCGCCCTGCATCGCAGCAAGAGCCCAGTTGCCATATTGCACCAGGAACGGGTCGTCTAGGCCGTAGCGTTCGCGGATCGCCGCAACGGCCTCAGGTGTCGCGTTCTGCGGCCCCAGCAGCGTGATCGCGGGATCGCCTGGTGTGAGCGCGAGCAGTGCGAAGACAAGCAGGGACAGTAGGGCGATCGTGGCGACGATCGCCACTACTCGGCGCAGCGCGTAGGCTGCAAAGGTCATTGGGCTCCGCTGATCTTCATGGG